>SXYT01000007.1 GCA_005788205.1 Actinomycetota bacterium
CGTCATGGAATCGCTCCGTCTGGTGCGCCCTGCGACGAGCTTCGGAGGGCCAGAGACCCTCGTCTGTCACCCGGCGAGCGCGATCCAGGTGGGCGTGTCGAGTGAGGACCTCGCCGCCACCGGCATCACCGACGGCCTCCTTCGCCTCTCGGTCGGGCTCGAGGACCCCGAGGACCTGATTGCCGACCTCACATCGGCCATCGACCGCGCGCTATAGCTGCTTCGGGGGCCGCGGCACGAACGCGCTCGTGCGTGCCACGTACTCGGCGTAACCGGGACGGCGCTTTGCCATCGAGTGCTCGAGCATCGGCACGCCGGACACCCGCGTGAGCAGCACGGTCATCACGACGGGACCGATGAGCCCGATCGCGGCGGTGCCTGCCTCCGCGGCGATGATGCCGATGCCCCACCACTGGACCGCATCCCCGAAGTAGTTGGGATGGCGGGTGAGGCTCCACAGCCCCTTGTCCATGACCTTGCCCGCGTTCGCGGGGTCCTTCTTGAACCGCGTTAGCTGGGCATCACCCACCGACTCGAACACGAAGCCGACCGCCCAGATCAATGTGCCGATGACCGCCAGTGGCCCGACAGAGACGCTGTCATCGGCCTGGCCGAGCTGCACCGGGAGGGAGACCACCCACATCAAGGCCCCCTGCAGCCCGAAGACCGTGTAGAGACTGACCCACGGGAACTTCTCGCCGTGCTTGCGCCGCATGAGCACGTAGCGGAAGTCCTCCCCGTGCCCGAGATTTCGCTTGCCGAGGTACAGCGCGAGGCGCAGGCCCCACAGCGTGACGAGCACAGTGATGAGGTTCTGGCGCGCGGAGTCGCCGTCCACGGTGATTCGCACCGCCCATGCCACGACGACGAAACCGAACCCCCACACGATGTCCACGATGGACGCGTTCTTGATGAGGACACTGACGACCCAAGTCGTGAGCATCAGAGCGACTATCGCGAGAGCAGCGACGAGCATTGCATTTGTCATGGTGTTTCCTTTGCTACACGCCGGCAGTCTGGGTGAACCTGGCGACTGCGTCGTCCATCTCCACCCACCGGTTGTCGATCCATTCGGTGAAGTCGTCCGCCGCGTCCACCTCGGCACGGGGGTGCACGGTGACGACGACATGGGCGCCGACCTTGCGCTCGGCGAGCGCGGTGAGCATGCCGGGGAACGTGTCCAACCCGTCGAGGCCCTCGTGCCAGACAGTGATGACATCCGCCTGTGGTGCGGCATCGAGCATCACCTTTGCACCCGCGGGCTTGGGCGGGATCAACCGCTGCAGATTGCCGAGACGTGCGTGCCTCTCCGGGTGGCGCTCGGCGAGCCGTGTCAGTTCGCGCTCTCTCTTTTCCTGGTTCGCCCGGCTGCCCTCCGGGAAAATGACGGCGGCCTGGCCCTCGGACAGCCCGTCCATCATCTGCATCAGGGCGGCCAGTTCCCCGGCCACGTTCGATGAGCCGCGCCGGACGAAACAATTCGGGGTGCGGTGGCCGAGGAGGTCGAGACACGGGACCATCTCGAGGTCGCTCTTCAGCACGTACCGTGGCTGCAGACCGAGAGTGTTGTTCACGATGAAGCAACTGATGATGGAATCGGCGAGGCTCGCGTGACGGCAGAACATCACGTAGGGGCCACGGCCCACGTGCTCGACCCCGACAATGGTCACCCGGAGCCCGACTGTGACACGCAGTGCCGCGATGATCCGGGCGCACCACCAACGCTGGATGCGGTAGTGGGCGCCGTGGTTGCGCGACTGACCCGTCACCCACAGAGCGAAAATGAGGAACACGCCTGCCGCCTCGATCCAGGCCCACAGGAGCCCGAACGTCATGAGTCTCAGGGTCGGCATGCGGCGCTTGCCCCGGGCAAGGTCATATGCCGTGAAGAGAACCACCCAGACAGGGGCAAGGACAGTCACGAAGATGACGATGAGGCCCAGAACCGTGATCGTCACGGTGCGCCGCAGCCATGCCTTGCTCACGTGCCGAGACTATGCCAGCCCCGCACGCCCCACGGGAACCCTTGTGATATGGGCAATTCGTGTTGACATTTTGTAAAGTTGTGCCATGACCGACCTCATCCCCCAAACCGTCTCGTTCACCGTGAACGGCACCCCCGTGTCGGTCCGGGCAGGCCACCCCCACCTGCTGTCGGCACTGCGCGAGGAGCTCGCCATCACCTCCCCCAAGGACGGGTGCTCGCCCTCCGGGCAGTGCGGCTGCTGCACAGTGATGATCGACGGCAAGGCCCAGGTCAGCTGCCAGTACCCCTTGGCGCGCGCCGAGGGCCGCACGGTCACCACCCTCGAGGGCGTCGACGAGGCCGAGCGGAAGAGGTACTCGGATGCTTTCGCGGCATGCGGCGGCCTGCAGTGCGGGTTCTGCATCCCGGGGATCGTGATGCGCGCGAAGTCCCAGGTGGACAAGAAAGGCGCCGACCTCAAGCGCGAGGACATGGCGCGCCATCTCGGTGCGCACCTGTGTCGCTGCACCGGTTACGTGAAGATCCTCGATGCGATCGACGCGGTCGCGAAGGGCACGCCGGTCGACATCTCGCTGCCGGGCGGGGTCGGGTCGGCCGGGATCAAGTACCAGGCTCATGACCTCGCCCTCGGTGACCGCGGGTACGTGGATGACATCCGGGTGGACGGAATGCTGCACGCGGCACTGCACCTCACGGAACACGCGCGCGCGGACATCATCCGCATCGACACCTCCGCAGCCGAGGCGGCCGAGGGTGTGGTGGCCGTCCACACGCGCCGAGACGTGCCCGGGACAAACATGGTCGGCATCATCCACAAGGACTGGCCTGTCTTCATCGGCGAGGGTGAGCGCACCTCGTACGCCGGTGACGTCCTCGCCGTCGTCGTGGCTGAGACCCGCCAGCAGGCGCGCGCCGCCGCACAACTCGTCAGCGTCGAGTACGGCGTCTTGCGGCCCATTGTCGACGCCGTCTCCGCCGTTGACGACCCGGACATCGCGGTGTGGGGCACTGACTCGAACGTGCTCTCGCGCAGCGAGTACTCGCGCGGTGATGCCGACGCAGCACTCGCCCGCAGCGCCCATGTCGTGCACGAGACCTTCCAGACACAGCGGATCGAGCACGCATTCCTCGAGCCGGAGAGCACCCTTGCCGTGCCCGACCGAGCGGCCGGCACGATGCATGTGTACTCCGGAGGCCAGGGCGTGTGGGACGACCGCGACCAGATCTGTGCGGTGCTCGGGCTGCCGACTGACAAGGTGACTGTCGAGCTCGTGTCGAACGGCGGGGCGTTCGGGGGCAAGGAGGACATGTCGAACCAGGGCCAGACTGCTCTTGCAGCTTGGCTCCTCGGCAGGCCGGTCAAATGCACGCTCTCACGGGAGGAGAGCCTGCTCATCCATGCCAAGCGCCACCCGATCCGCATGGAGTACTCGGTCGGTTGTGACGAGCAGGGCAAGCTCACCGCTGTCAAGGCGCGCATGATCGGCGACTCCGGCGCGTATGCCTCCGTCGGCATGAAGGTGCTGGAGCGCGCGGCAGGGCACGCCACGGGCCCGTACCACACCCCCACCGTCGACGTCGCCAGTGTGGCCGTGCGCACGAACAACCCCGTGTGCGGAGCGTTCCGTGGGTTCGGCGCGAACCAGGCACAGTTCGCGATGGAGGGATGCCTCGACCGGCTCGCGGGCAGGGTCGGCATCAGCGGCTGGGAGATCCGCAAGCGCAACGTCATCCACCCCGGCGAAGTGTGGGGTCCGGGCCAGATCATGGACGACGGTTGCAGGGGTGCAGAGGCATGCCTGGACACGATCAAGCCGAAGTACGACGCGGCTGTCGCATCCGGTGCCGCCGTCGGTCTCGGGCTCGGCCTGAAGAACTCCGGTCTCGGCAACGGCCTCCGCGAGGTCACGCGGGCCGTCGTGCGCTTCGGGGAGGACGGAACAGTCGAGGTCCGTCACGGCTGGACGGAGATGGGACAGGGCGTGCACAACGTCGCCCTCCAGGTCGCGGTCGGGGAACTCGGCCTCGACCCCGCCCGTGTCGAGGTCATTGTTGACACCACGCGCCAACTGGGATTCGGCCAGACCACCGGCAGTCGCGGAACGCTGATGGCCGCCGGGAGCGTGCAGGCAGCCTGCGCCGAGGCGAAGGCCGGGGGCTGCGTGCCCGGGGTCGACTACACCGGGGAGTACGTGGTCGACTGGACACAGCACCTCGGCGACCCGGACCACCCGAATCCGACGATCCACTCCGCGTTCGGGTACGCCGCACAGATGGTCGTCATGGACAGAGAGACGCAGGCAATCGAGCGCGTGGTCGCGGTCCACGACGTCGGCCGTGCCGTGAATCCCACCCTGTGCGAGGGCCAGATCGAGGGCTCCGTGCACATGGGTCTCGGGTACGCGCTCACGGAGGACTTCCCGAGTGATGAGCGCGGGTTTCCCGTCAACATGACACTGCGCTCGCTCGGCATCCTGCGCGCCAAGGACGTGCCACCGATCGACGTGACCATCGTGGAGTGCCCGCAGCCCCGCAGCCCTTTCGGCATCAAGGGCGTCGGTGAGATCGGGCTGGTGCCGACCGCACCGGCAGTCGCGGCCGCCCTGCACGACGCCGACGGCGTGTGGCGCACCACGCTGCCGATGAAGCCGAAGAACAACGACGACAGCGAGTGACCGGAACGATGACGACCATGACGAGCCCCGCCGCCCTCTATCTGCAGGACGCGCACCCCATTCCCGAGGGGATGGAGTACGCCAGGTACGCCGAGTCGAAGGGCTTCGAGGCCGTCTGGCAGGCCGACAGCCGCCTCGTGCGCGATGCCATCGTGCCGATGTCGGCGTTCGCCGCAGTCACCGACACGATCAAGATCGGCTCGGGCGTGGTCGACTGCTGGACCCGCAACCCGGCCCGTCTCGCAGCCACTTTTTCCACGCTCGACGACCTCGCCCCCGGCCGCGTGATCCTCGGCATCGGTGCATGGTGGGACCCCCTCGCGGCCAAGGTGGGCATCAGCCGTGACAAACCGCTGCGGGTCATGCGCGAGATCATCACATCGGTGCGGGCGCTGCTGCACAACGAGACCGTCACGTTCCACGGTGACTTCGTCCATCTCGACGGCGTGGAGCTCGACTACGTGTACCAGGAGCGCAGGCCGAAGGACGTGCCGATCTACCTCGGTGCCACCGGCCTGCAGATGATGGAGCTGGCCGGCGAGATTGCCGACGGTGTGGTGCTGAACTACCTCGTCTCGCCCGACTACAACAAGACCGCCATCGAGGCCCTCGCCCGCGGTGCGGAGAAGAAGGGGCGCCGCTGGGAGGACATCGACCGTCCGCAGCTGGTGGTGTGCAGCGTGCACGAGGACCGCAAGACCGCCCTCGACATGGCGCGCCTCATGGTCACCCAGTACCTCGGCCAGCAGCCCCACATCATGAAGGCATCAGGCGTGCCGCAGACGCTGCTCGACAAGGTGGGCGAGGTCCTGACCTGGCCCGCCACGCACGAGCAGGTCGTGGCGGCGTCGAAATTGGTCCCCGACGAGATCGTCCAGATGCTGACGGCCTCCGGGACACCCGAGGATGCGCGCACGAAGGTCCGCGAGTACATGAAGGACGGGGCGACCTGCCCGATCCTCTACCCGCTCGGCGACGTGAGGGCGATGATCGACGCATTCTCCGGCTGGACCGCCTGACGCACGGGGCGTCACATACTGTGGGGCCCGTGACTGCACGGCCGCCTCTCGCATCCCGACTGGAGGGTTTCGGCGCCTCGATTTTCGCCGAGATGACTGCTCTCGCCGTGTCAACCGGGTCGGTGAATCTCGGCCAAGGTTTCCCCGACTACGACGGCCCGCCGGAGGTCCTGCGCATCGCCCGGGAGCAGATCGACGCCGGGGCGAACCAGTACCCACCGGGCACGGGCATTGCGGACCTGCGCCTTGCCATCTCCGAGCACCAGCAGAGGTTCTGGGGACTCCGCCACGACCCGGACACCGAGGTGCTGGTGACCATGGGTGCCACCGAGGCGATCGCGGGGGCCCTGCTCGGGATGCTCGACACCGGCGACGAGGTCATCATGTTCGAGCCCCTCTTTGACACCTACGCCGCGTGCGTTTCGCTCGCGGGGGCGGTCCTGTCCCCGGTCACGCTGCGACCCGACGCCAACGGTCGGTTCTGCTTCGCCGAGGAGGACCTGCGCCGGGCCGTCACGCCACGGACCAGGATGATCCTGCTCAACTCGCCGCACAACCCCACCGGCACCGTCTTCACCCGTGAGGAACTGCAGACCGTCGCCGACGTGGCGACCGCGAACGATCTCATTGTCGTCTCGGACGAAGTGTACGAACACCTCGTCTTCGACGGCGGGCGGCACATCCCCATCGCGTCGCTCGAGGGCATGGCCGGGCGCACGGTGACGGTCTCGTCCGGGGGCAAGTCGTTCAACACGACGGGCTGGAAGATCGGATGGGCATGCGGCCCCGCGCCTCTCGTCAACGCGGTCCGCATGGCCAAGCAGTTGTTCACGTTCGCCGGGGGGACGCCGTTCCAGCCCGCGATCGCTGCCGGGCTGCGGCTCCCTGCCGGGTACTTCGAGTCCCTCGCTGACGACCTCCAGGCAAAACGGGACGTGCTGATGTCCGCACTCGCGCACGCGGGGCTGGAGCCGTACGCATCCGCGGGCACGTATTTTGTCGGCGCTGATGTGCGCGCGAGGCGTGCCGACGGTGACGGCATGGAATTCTGCAGGGCCATGCCCGCGGCGTGCGGAGTCGTTGCGATCCCCGCAGGAGTGCTGTACACCCCCGCGAATGCCGCCGAGGGAAGGCACATCGTGCGCTTCGCCTTCTGCAAGCAGATGCCCACCATCGAGGAGGCGGCACGACGGCTCGCCGCCTGGAAGTGAGAGACTGACCTCATGCGCGTCGCAGCCATCCAGCACGACATCGTGTGGGCCGACAGGGAGGCGAACTTCGCCGCTCTCGCACCGCTGGTGGCACGGGCTGCCGGCGAGGGGGCACGACTCGTCGTGCTGTCCGAGATGTTCTCCACGGGGTTTGTCGTCGACCGTGACGACATCGGCGAACCGACGGGCGGACCCTCGAGCACATTCCTCTCCGAAATGGCATCCCGGCACGGCGTCTGGGTCGCGGGAAGCTGTCCCGAGACCGCACCCGATGATCCTCGCCCGTACAACTCCCTCGTCGTCGCCGGCCCCGACGGGGAGCAGCACCGCTACGCAAAGATCCATCCCTTCACCTACGGAGGCGAGGACAGGCACTTCCGCGCGGGTGACCGCCGCGTCACGGTTGACATCGACGGCGTGCGCACATCCCTCTTCGTCTGCTACGACCTGCGCTTCACCGACGAATTCTGGGCACTCGCAGCGGACACCGACCTTTACGTGGTCCCAGCCAACTGGCCCTCGAGCCGCCGCGAGCACTGGATGACACTCCTGCGTGCTCGTGCCATCGAGAACCAGGCCTACGTGCTCGGCGCCAACAGGACGGGGGACGGCGGTGGACTGGCATACGCCGGTGACTCCCGCATCATCGACCCGCTCGGAAACGAGACCGTCGCGGAGGCGGGCGTGTCGGTGACGTGCGCCGAGGTCGACCCGGCAGTGGTCACCGACGTTCGTGCCCGTTTCCCCTTCATGCAGGACCGACGGGGCTGACCGGCGCCTGCCGCGCGGGAAACCTCAGCGCGGGTCGATCGGGGTGATGATGCCGAGGGCGTCCTCGATCTGTTGGGCAACGGAGAGGACGCGCAGGTCCGTGTAGCGGTCACCGATCACCTGCACACCCACGGGCAGGCCCTCGGTCATCGCGCCGGGCACGACGGCACACGGCAGGCCGAGCAGGTTGCCGGGCAGCACGGGGCGCATCAACTCGAGAGTGCCGATGGAGCCCTCCTCCCCTGCGATGTCCCAATCAGCCACGAAGGCGGGCTGCGACCATGTCGGCGAGAGCAGCACAGGGTGGTCACTGAACCACACGCCCCACTTCCGGGCGACGCCGTCGCGCTGCGAGTGGACCATGTAGTAATCGAGAGACGACATCTTCGGGAACTTGTCGAGCGCGTTCGCGATGAGCGCCTTTCCGCCTTCGCCCATCACCAGGTCGATCTGGTCGCGGATGTCGTGGAGTTCAGTGAAGAGCATCGCTGCCCACAGCAGGAAGGACAGTTCATAGTCCGGCGGCACGGCCTCCACCACCTCATGGCCCGCGTCCGCGAGGGCATCAGCAGCCGCACGCACAGCGGCTGCGACGCCCGGGTGCGTGGAGCCGCCGGGGGGCTCGGCAAGGACCGCCACCCTCAGGCGCTCACCGGGGGCGAGATCCGTGAGGACTGCGGGGACGCTCACGGGGTCACGCGGGTCGTGCCCGGCGACGGTCAACAGGCCCGCGCGCACGTCGGCAACCGTGCGCGCCATGACACCCTGGTTCAGCATCACCTGCGAGGACAACGAACGATCCGGCGTGGGGAACGCCTGTGTGTCCGGCACCACGCCACGGGACGGCTTGATCGACACGATCCCGCATGCGTGCGCGGGGTTGCGCAACGAGCCACCAATGTCGTTGCCCAGCCCGAGGGGGGACATCCCCGTGGCAAGAGCCGCGGCCTCCCCGCCGCTCGACCCGCCGGCCGTGCGCTCGGCGTTCCAAGGGTTCTTGGTGCGGCCATAGAGCGTGGAGTCGGTGTGGATGCGAAGACCCATGTCGGGCAGGTTCGTGCGCCCGATGGGTACCGCCCCCGCGGCGATCATCCTCTCCACCACGGGGGCGCTCTCCGGGGCGATCGCCTCCGCGAAGATCGGCACGCCGTTCGTGGTGGGCTGTCCGGCCACGTCGATGTTCTCCTTGATGGTGAACGGGACGCCGTGGAACGCACCGAGCGGGGCGCCCGAGCGGACCGCCGCGTCGGCCTCGTCCGCGGCGGCGACGGCACTGTCGGCAAGCACCTTCACCACCGCATTCACGTGACCGTTCACCTGAGCGATGCGGTCAAGGTGGGCCTGCACCACCTCACGACTGCTGAAGCGGCGCGTGCGGATCCCCTCCGCCAGTTGCAGTGCGCCGAGGCGCCAGAGCTCATCAGACATGATGCTCCCCTCAGGCCATCACGTAGGAGACAGGCAGGCGCTTGAGGCCGCCGACGAACGTGGTCTTCATGAGTTTCGGCTCGCCGGCAAGCTCGAAGCGCTCCACGCGCCGCACCATCTCGGCGAGCATCGCCTTGATCTCCATGCGGGCGAGCATCGCGCCCAGGCAGTAGTGCACCCCGAAACCGAACGACAGGTGCCTGTTCGGCGAGCGGCCGATGTCGAAGACATGTGAATCAGCGAACACATCCTCGTCGCGGTTTGCGGACGGGTAGGACAGCAACACGCTCTCACCCTTCTTGATGGTGTGTCCGCTTGCGAGGGTGTAGTCCTCGTTGGCGGTGCGCATGAAGTGCTTCACGGGTGTCACCCAGCGGATGATCTCGTCCGCCGCGGTGGCGACGAGCGAAGGGTCCTTCTTCAGTCTCTCCCACTGGTCGGGATGCTGGATGAACGCGAGCACACCACCCGCCATCGCCGATGCGGTGGTGTCGTGACCGGCGGTGGCGGTGATCACGTAGTAGCTGATCGTCTGCATCAGGTTGAGCTCCTCGCCGTTGATCCGGCCGTTCGCCACGGCGGACGCCAGGTCCTCGGTGGGGTTCGCGCGGCGCTCCTCGGTGATCCTCGTGAAGTAGGCGAAGAAGTCCTCGATGACCTTGATGATGGCCTCCGGGTCGTCATCACGGCGCAGGTCCTCGTCGGCCGCACCGAACAGTTCCTGCGTCAGCTTCAGCATGCGCGGGTAGTCAGACTCGGGCAGGCCGAGGATGTGCAGGATGACGTTCAGCGGGTAGTGCATCGCGATGTCGGTGGCAAAGTCGCACTTCCCGCCCATCGATGCCATCTTGTCCACGTACTGGACCGCCAGCCCGGCGAGACGGTCGTCCAGTTTCGCCATGTTCCTCGGCAGGAACCACTCACTCGTCACGCCGCGGAGCTCGCGGTGCTCGGGGTCGTCCACGTGGATGAGCGTGCGCAGCATGTGGCCGTTCTCGGCGTTGCGGCGGTCACTCTCGGCGGGTCCGAGGACGGGCCGGGGCTCGTTCAGGAAGATGTCATTGTGCAACTCGATCTCGAGCACGTCGGCATGCTTCGTGACAGCCCAGAACGGGTTGACCTCGCCGTCCGGGTGCTCCACCAGGTGCACAGGAGAGTTGCGCCGCAGGAAGGCACAGGCAGTCTCGAAGAGTTCATCATCGGCGTATGCCTCCGGTGTGTAGAAGATCGATGCGGCCTCGTCCGGCGTCATGGTCATGGCCTCCCCCTTTGTCCGGCCATCATCCTTGCCGAGGGGATACGGGCACCGCCAGCCGTGCGGGGCGTATTGTCGGGGTATGAGCCCAACCGCGCGAGCCGGCGTGCGCCGTCGGCTGGTGCCCCTCCTCGGCGCCGTGATCGGGCTAGCCGGCATCGTCTTCGTGGTCCGCACCCTCGTGACACGCCGCCAGGACGTCGGGGACGCACTGTCGGGCGCCGAACTCTCTCCCCTCGTTCTCAGTGTGCTGCTCGGCCTCGCGGCGATGGGCTCCATCGGGTGGGTCTGGACGGGGATGCTCCGCGACCGTGGACACCATGCCCCGGGGCGGCGGGCGTTGTCGTGGTACTTCGTCGGCCAGCTCGGAAAGTACGTGCCAGGGGGCATCTGGCCCATCGTCGGGCGTGCCGAACTCGCGGTGCGCGGTGGCGTGGACAGGGGTGCCGCGTACAGGGCAACCGGCCTCTCGCTCATGACCACGTACTCGGCCGCGGTCGTCGCGGTTGCTGCTGGTTCGCTGCTCGCGTGGGCCAAGCCCGCTGTCGGCGCCGTGGCTGTCCTCGGTCTTGCGGCGGCCTTCATCGTGCTCGGGTCGTCCCGTGTCTCGGGACGCGTCTCGGGGCTCGCCTCCCGGCTCACCGGACGCGAGTTGACGCTCCCCCGACGGGGGGACTTCGTGCGGCTGACCGCACTGCACGTGCCCGCCTGGGTGCTGATGTCGCTCAGCACATCCGTCACGGCCTCTGCGTTCGATGCGGGTATCAGCATCCCGGAGATGCTGTTCGTGGCCTCGGCCTCGTGGCTCGCAGGGTTCCTCGTGCCGGGCGTGCCGGGCGGGATCGGGGTGCGTGAGTCCATCTTCACGGCTCTCGCGAGCCCCTTCGTGGGCACCCCCATGGCAGTCTCACTCGCACTGGCCAGCCGGGTTGTGTTCGTCTGCGTCGACCTCGCGGGGGCAGCGCTGTCCACCGTGGTCGCAAGTGCCGCGCGCCGCGCGTCTGTTGCGTGACGTGCAGGTCAGCGGAACCTGGAGAGTCGCTCCCGCGGGATCTCCCTGCGCTTGCCGCTGAGGCTCTTCACCCGGAGAATGCGCACGAGGAACCAGCGCACGTACCGCATCACGTAGCCGCGCAGCTCCAGCGTCGCCTTGCGCAGTTTCATGTAGCCGTACCGACGGTTCGCCATCAGTGCCTGCTTGCGGACCAGCTCGCGGTGGAACCGTGCCACCTGACGCCGGGGCTTCAGGGTCCCGTGGCCCTCGTTCGGTCCGTGCAGCTCGGGCACGTGACCCCCGAGGCGGCGCAGGTGCTCCGCATAGGCGTAGGCGAACTCGCCGAAGACAACTCTGTCCGTCTGGGACTCGCGGATCTCCTCGTCGGACACCTGCGTGGCGATGCACGACCCCGATGCGACAAGTCGTGACATCACCTGCTCAGCGAGCTCCGTGCGGCACACGACCAGGCTGATGCCGGTCCTCGTGAACACCGTGCTCGGCAGCCATGCATCTCCGACGACGAGGTCGGCCAGGAAGTTGCCGTGGTTCACGCAGACATGGCAGCGCGTCGTGTTGAAGTGGCGGTCGAACGCGACCTGGTACCCGAAGTCGACCCGACGGCTCGCGGAGTACTCCCTGCCGTCATCGGTCCGTACCGTGAGCTTGCCGACAGGCCCGCCCCCGCGGTAGGAGATGTCCGTGATGTCGGCGGGGTCGTAGCCGAGGTACTCGCCCATCGCGTTGATGCTGTGGTGCGAGTACTGCCATCCGCAGAGAAGACCGATGGTGACGGTTATGCGCTCGCGCAGTTCCGGCGCGAAGCGCCGCACCCACGAATAGAGACCCTCCAACTGGCACGGAATGGCCACCACAGCGAGGCGCCCCGGTGTGTCGCGCAGGAGACGCAGAGCAGGCACCTGGGAGAGGTTGTGGTAGATGCTGCCCGGCAGGTTGTCGACATCGTCAGGGTCCGTCACCAGGCGGGCCGCGAACTCGATCCCCTCCACGTGGTCGAGCGCGATGACGCCGTCGATGTCGCCGGACGACAGCAGGGACCGCAGCACCTCCTTGATGAGACCACCGGAGCTCGCCTTCATGTTGCGGTCGAGATCCGTGCTCTGCGCGAGATGCACGGACCGAACGACGCCGTACGGGCCTTGTTCCGCCCCGGGGAAGAGATACTCCTGCAGGCCCGCGTAGTCGACCGCCACCGCGGGGCACACATCGGCCGCCGCCTGCGAGCCCGCGCTCTGGGGCTCGTAGATCAGGTTGCGCGGGTTCAAGGCGACCCGCACGGAACCGTCGGCCATCTCGCACGCACCGCACCCGATGCACATGCCGGAGGCCATGACCCCGCTGAGATCGGTTGTCACGTTCACCGTGCAGTTCCCCCGCTCATGCGCCAGCCCCCGTGCCGGCGCGGTGGATGATCCCGAAGTTGCGCATCGACTTCTCCTGCACGGCGGGGAGGGCTGCGGAGATCGTCGCTGCGATCTCGTCATGACGACCGACACAGTCGACGACCGCGCCGACGACGAGGCCCGGGTCAGCAAGAACGGCGGAGTCCATGCCCAGTCCGGCAAGACCGAAGTCGTCGAGGACCTCGCGGTACTTGTGGCTCCACCCGACCACCACGGTCGGCGTGCAGGTGGCAAGGCCCGAGATCATCGCGTGGAAACGGGAGGTGACGAGCACCCGCGACCCGGCGACGAGCCTGCGCAGCTCGCCGGCGGTGAGTGAAGCATCGATGCCGATGATGCCCGGTTCACCTGCCAACGCTGCGGACACCTCGCGGCACACGGGACCATCGTTCATCCGGCCCTCGGGCTGGCCCGAGCGATAACTGTGCGGGGCGATGACCACCCCCAGGCCCGTGCGCTCCCGCACTCCGCGCACGACGGCAGCGACCGCAGCCACGTAGTCGCCCCCCGCAGACTCGAACATCCGGCGCACGACCGAGCTCGGCATCACGACGGCGTACCCCCCGCGCACTGAGGAGACAGCGGACTCCACCCCCGCAGGCAGGTCGGCCGCCTCGTCGAGGGAGAAAGCAAGGTCCGCGACGTCGGTGACGTTGCGCAGGCCGAGCGAGTCGAGATGCCCCCGCGTGCGGGCGCCCCGCGCGCACACGGCCGCGAGCCGCGGCAGGACCAACCGGGCGAGAGTGCGGTTCACCGGGTTCGCGAACGGGCCGAGTGCCTGTGCCGCCTTGACCGTGGGTGTGCCGAGGAGCAGGGGAAGTCCCGTCATCAACGCGTTGTACACCGTGATCGGCACGCCGCGGCCGTCAGCGAAGCTGATCCCTGCCACGTCCACCACCACGTCCGCGTCGAGGATCGCGCGCGACGCGCGCGTGCGCACCCAGCCGAGCGGGAGCCGGACGAACCGGGCCAGCCGGGCGAGAACAGCGACGGGGAACTCCACCAGGGCGAGGCGCATCGGCTGCAGTCCCACGATGCGTGCGTCCGCCCCGGCGGGCACGAGCTGTGCGTCATCCCCGGGGTAGGTGGTGAGGATGTCAAAGGTGCACGGGCCGGACACCGCCGGCTGCCGTGTCATGACCGTCTCGAGCATCGCGGCCGCGCCCTTGTTCGCCGACAGCGCGGCACCCACGATCGCGACACGCATGGGTCAGGCCGGCGGGACCGAGTTCGGGGACTTCGTCGCGCGCACCACGAGATCCGCGAGAAGGCCGACCGTGATGACCTGGAGTGCAGCGAAGAAGATGAGGAGGGTGTTGGCCGCCAGGCGGAAGTCGCGCTCCGCCCAGTCAAAGCCCAGCTTCACGAGGCCGACCACGAGCAGACCGAGCCCCACCGGCAGGAAGACCTTCAACGGGTTGTAGGACAGTGTCATCCTGATGACCTGCAGGATGTAGCGGCGGGTGTCGCGCAGCCAGTGGAACTTGCTGCGGCCCGCCCGGGGGAAGTAGCGGATCGGGAAGAACCCGATGCTGTAGCCGTTGCCGAGGAACGACATGGTCAGCGTGGTCACGCAGGAGAAGCCCTTCGGCAGCTCGTGCACGTACTGCATGGCAACGTCGCGGCGGAAGGCCCGAAGACCCGAGTTCAGGTCCTTGATATCTGTCTCGGAGAGGAAACTGGCCAGCTTGCGGATGACCCACTTGGCCGGCGTGCGCAGCAGTTTGTGGGTGCCCTCCTCCGTCTGGCGCCAGCCGACCACGTGGTCCACGCCCTCCATGGCATCCACGAGCTCGGGAATCAGGTCGTTCGGGTACGTCATGTCGACGTCGGTCCAGACCACGACGCGCCCCCGCGCGGCGGTGGTGCCTGTCCGTCTGGCGGCTCCCGAGCCCTGGTTGCGCCGGTGGGTGATGAGCGTGATGCCGTCGATGCGGGAGAGCTCCGCTTCGGAGCCGTCGTTCGAGCCGTCATCCACCACGATGAGTTCGAAGGAGTACCGGGACGCCGCGAGAGCGGCCCGGATCCTGTCGATCTCTGTGCGCAGGTGCCCCTTCTCGTTGTAGATGGGCAGGACGACGCTGACGTCGCACTCGTCGGGGGCGTAGGTGGTCATTGCTCGTTCGCCTTTTTCCTCAACAACGGTCGGTGCCGACCCGTTGCCACAGTACTCGTCTGAGGGGTATCTCATCGGCGACGATGCGCCACTGCCCGCCCTGCGGGGGCTTGTTCGGGAAGCCGTACAGGCACGCGAACCCGGCCGGGATCACCGCGTCCGGCGAGGAGATGTCGAACCTGACGAGAGCCACGGGATGCAGTCTGTACCGCAGGTAGTAGTACGAGCGGTCATTGCGTACACCCTCGTCGAAGCCGATGAGCGTGCCGCCTGCATCCCTCACGTAGTCGACACTCACCCCCGTCGCCTCGAGGTCGTCGGTGCGGGTGAGGATGCTGCGCTGGGCGGACCACGAGGAACCGACCGCCAGGAGGACGACCATGAGCACGGGCGCCCATGCCCCGTGGCGCCGGTAGAACCACCACAGCAGCAGGCCGACGAGCGCGAAAGCGGCACCGAACGTCACGAGGCCCGGCCTCACCACGTACCGCATGGCGTCGGTGCCGACGATGTTCGGGAAGACGATGTCGTTGCGCGCCCAACCACCCTTGACGCCGTCGCCCATGTCGACCAGCACGTAGAGAAGTGCGACAGCGAACGTGCCGATGGCACCGGACAGCCATGCCCGCAGCGCCAGCAGCCGTGAGGCCTCGACGGCAGCGCACCCGGCCACGAGGATGACCGGCACGAGGATCTCCACGTACCTGCCGTAGATGAGATGGTCGCCGCGGTTCCCGAAGAGCAGCTGGAGCCCGCCCGTGAAGACGAGCAATGCGGTGTTGACGACGATGACGAGGCACGTCAGGCGGGTGGGATCCGTGCGCACGGTCCGCAGGCCGCCGCCGGAGCGCACGCGCCCGACCATGTAGACCACCGCCACGGCGACCAGGCCGCCGGTGGTCGCCACGAGGTACCACGACTGCCCCGTCATGGTGCGAACGAGTGCTGGCCACAGCGAGGGATCCACAAGCCGGCGCAGGAGTCTGTTCTCCTGGTCGTAGGACGCCCCGTAGAGCGAGGTCTTCACGAACCGGTTCAGCAGGTAGCTGCACACGTACCCGCAGGTGGTGACGGCACACACTCCCACCGCGAGGACCCGGCTGATGTCCCGGCGCAGGCCCCAGAGCAGGAACACCGAACACACGACGGGCAGGACCAGTGTGAATCTCCCGTGCAGGCCCGGCATCAGACCCACGAGGAAACCGAAGAGGAGCATCGGCCCGCCCCTGCGCTCCTGCGCGATGCGGTGGAACCAGAGCACGAACACCAGGAACGCGAGCCGCGCGGCGGTCTCGGGCCAAGCGAACAGGCTCGTCACGATCGTGCCCGGGACGACGAACGCGAGCGCCCCCGCCACCGTCGCTGCACTCTCCCCCATCGAGAACACGCGTCGTGCCACGAGCCGAGCGGTGACACCCACCATGACGCACAGCAGGAAGTTCACGATCAACGTCGCCCTGTACCCGGCCGCCAGCGAGCCCGTGAGTTCGGCGAGGGGCCCGGTCACCAGACCGAAGCCGGCGGGATAGAAACTGCCGGTCGGGATCTGCGCCTCCGTGTGGCCCATGATGACCCTGCCGTTCAGCAGGAACCCCCATTCGTCGGGGTGCACGGTGGGCCCGTACTGGCGGAGCGCGACGGACAGCGAGACGAGCCCTGCGGCGGCGGCCGAAAGAAGCGCCACCCTGCGGTGGAGCCGGGTGAAGTCCACGCTGCCGTCAGCGTGGAGACGCCTGTCCAGCCGTCGCAACGCCTCGATTCGCACGACTCGACCCTAGTTTCCGCTGTCCACCTCGGGGCGGGCATTGCCCGCGGTCGGTTGCGTCAGAGGTAGCCGAAGCGACGTGCGCCGGACGCGGTGCTGCCGTTCCCGTCGGGAAAGTGGCAGGTGTCGATCTCGATGAGGCCGTTGCCGAGGCTCATCCCGCTGGCCACCACGGATGCCGAGTGCCTCATCACCACGTCGTTGAACAGCTTGCGCACCTCGCGGGCGTTCGCGAACGTGGCGCCGCGGGGCCACCCGCCGACGACGCGCAGCAGGTGCTCCCTCGCGTGCGGTGTCATCACGTAGTCATGTTCCCGGGCGAACAACTCGAACACCTCGACGAGCTCCTCGTTCGCGAAGTCAGGGAACCTCAGCGTGTGGTCGAAGCGGCTGGCGAGACCCGGGTTCATCCCGAGGAAGTCCTTCATCTTGTCGGGGTACCCCGCGACGACGACCGCGATGCGCCCGCGGTTGTTCTCCATGTACGCAAGGATCGTCTCGATGGCCTCGCGGCCGTAGTCGAGGTGGTGGCCGACGGCGAGGGAGTACGCCTCGTCGATGAAGAGCACACCGTCCTCCGCGGACTTCAGCACCTCGGTGGTCTTGATGGCTGTCTGGCCGATGTACCCGCCGATCAGTCCCTGGCGGCCGGTCTCAACGACGTGCCCGCGGCGGAGCAGGCCCATCTCCTTGTACAGGCGGCCGATCAGGCGGGCGACGGTGGTCTTGCCGGTCCCCGGGTTGCCCGTGAACACGAGATGTGGCGAGGGACGCAGGGGCTTGAGCCCCGCGTTCTCGCGCAAGGTGGCCACGCGCTGCACGTCGGCGAGATCGCGCACCAGCTTCTTCACCGGCTCGAGACCGATGAGGTTCGACAGTTCCTTCAGCACGGCGTCCACGCCGGTGGCCTCGTGCACCGTGGTCGTGATCGTCGGGCCGTCCTCGTCGACCCCGAACGGATCCCCCTCGTCGTCGCTGTGGTCCTCGTCCGTGCTCGTGCGTGCGGTGTCCTCGGTGCGCCTGCTCTGGCGCTCGGCATTCATCTCGGCGACCGCCTCGATCTGGGCCGCCTTCGCGACCCACTGGGGGACGATGAAATCGAAGGACGACACAACCTGTTCCAGCACGAACCGGGTCAACTGGTCCACCGCAAGGGAGTGGGTGGCAGTGACTGTGGCCGTGCCGTCGCGGGAGTTGCGTTCATAGCGGATCTGCACGTAGGGCAGCTGACCAGGGACGTCGAGCGCCCACTGGCGCAGGGATGCGGAGTCATCCGCCTCCGCGACGTCGGCATCGATGCGCAGCACCACCGCTCCGTTGAAGCGCGTGTACAACGTTGCACGGCACACCACCGCGTTCTCCATGGTGAAGAACGTGAGCGGGAACGAGATGGGAACATCCGCGCCGTGCTCGTCGACGTCCTGGTCGATGCACGCGATGCGGCCGAGGTGCCCGATCACTGCCTCCTCGGCCTCCATCAGGTCGATCACTTCGTCAGGCCCCCTTCTGTTCCACGTGGGCCGTCCACTCGGTGTCGAGGAAGTCCCAGAACGACTGCGTCCACGTCTGGTAGTGCTCCCACTTCCCGCTGAGCCAGTCGTGTGCCTGGCGGTGGGTGGCACCCTCATGGGCCATGTACCAGGCCTTCAGCACGAGACCGGTGCGGCTGCGTCCTCCGTGGCAGTGCACCACGACGTCACGACCCTCCGCGAGGAACGCCTCGATCGCCTCCACGGCATCGCGCACCACGAAGAACAGGTCGTCGTTCTGCGGGTTCTCCTTGTCGCGGATGTAGATCTGGCGGCGGTTGACGTGGTTCAGGAAGCGCTCCTCCGTCATGCACAACGACACGACCGCGTGGTCGCGCGGGGCGGTGGCCGCGCCGTCCAGGTTCGCGGCGTGCACCCCTGCCTTGTGCACGAGGCGCGGCCCGACGGGCTCGTCTCGGTACGACATGGTGGACTTCTTGTCGCCGAGCAGCAGTCGCGACACGTCGATCAGGTCCTGCATGCGGTACTCGCGCTGCGAGCCGTCGGGCATGCGCAGGTACCCGTGCACGTACGTGGTCCAGCGGATCGGGATGCGCTGCGCCCCGTACAGTGCGCCCGC
>SXYT01000067.1 GCA_005788205.1 Actinomycetota bacterium
CGGTCATCGTGCTCGCGGAGGGGCGCCTCGTGAACCTGGGGTGCGCCACGGGCCACCCGAGCTTCGTGATGAGCTGCTCGTTCTCGAACCAGGTGATCGCCCAGATCGAGCTGTTCAACAATCTCGAGAACTACCCGACCGGTGTCTACGTGCTGCCGAAGCACCTGGACGAAAAGGTCGCACGCGCCCATCTCGATGCACTGGGCGTGAAATTGACCATGCTCACCGACGAGCAGGCCGAGTACCTCGATATGGACCCGACAGGCCCGTTCAAGCCGGAGCACTACCGCTACTGAGTCCGCGCCGCCGTTGACGCCGTGCCGCGTCAGCGGCTGCTCACGCCTCCGGCGCCCCGCCCGCTCTCGCTCATGCGGAACATCCGCAGGGTGGCCTGCACCATCGGTCCGATGCCGAATGCGAACACGAAGGTGCCCACCCCGATCGTGCCGCCGAGGATGACGCCGACGACGAGCACCGTGATCTCCACGAGCGTGCGGGACAGCCTGATGCTGGTGCCGAACCTCTGGTTGATGCCGAGCATCAGGCCGTCGCGCGGGCCGCTGCCGAGTTGTGCCCCGATGTAGAGGCCCGAACCCGCCGCGATGGAGCACATCCCGAGTGTGACGTAGAGGACGCGCAGGGCGACGCCCGAGGTTTCCGGGATCAGGTCCGATGCGATGTTCTCCACGAGCCCGATCTGCACGGCATTCATGAGCGTGCCGAGGCCGGGCCGGATCCGCAGGGGGATCCACAGGAGCAGCACGAAGAACGAGACCACGATGATGTTGGTCCCGAGTGGCCAGCCCGTGATCTTCTCGATGCCCTGGTGGAACACGTCCCACGGCGGCACGCCCAGCTCACTCCTCACGAAGAATGCGATGCCGGTTCCGAACCCGGTGAGCCCGAGTGCACATCTCGTGAATCGCTCCGGGAACCGTTCCCTGAGCGGGGGATGAGGGGCAGCGGGCCCGGGGGGCGCAGGGGACATGGTCACACACCGTACAGAGAGGCTCACGACGGACGGGGGACGACCCGGCGATCTGCGCGTCAGCTCCGCGTCGCTCTTCGAGGGCCGCACGCGTGATGCGATCATCGGGCTCAAGTACCGCAACGAGCGCCGCAACGCTCTCGGCCTCGCGCGTCTCCTCGTGCCCCTGGTCGGCGCGGGCACGGACGTGCTCACGTGGGTCCCGACTGCGGAGGCGCGCCGGCGCGAGAGAGGCATCGACCACGCAGAGCTCATCGCCCGCCACCTGGGCGCACTCACCGGCGTGCCGGTCGCACGGCTCCTGCAGAGACTGGGTGCGGGTCAGCAGACGGGTGCCGCGCGGTCGGTGCGGCTCGCCGGTCCGCGGTTCGTGGCGCACCGCCGGTGCGCGGGGCGTGCAGTGGTCCTGGTCGACGACGTGGTGACGACCGGGTCGACGCTGCGGTCCGCGGCGCAGGCCCTCCTGTGCGAGGGCGCCCGCGAGGTGTCGGCGGTGACGGTGTCGGCAGTGGAGTGACGTGGTTCCTCCCCATCGGGACCAAGTGGGCCGTTTCTGGAACGAGCTGACAGAGGAAGCGGTGCTCCGCGTGCTCCGCGGGGAGCGGTCAGGCGAGGCCGGCGAGCACCCTCGCGCGGGCGATCGCGGACGACTGATCCTCCTCCACGAGGATGCCGTGCATCCCGAGGGCGTCCGCCGCGTCGACGTTCGCCTGCAGGTCGTCGAGGAAGGCCGTGCGCGCCGGTGCCGCGCCGAGCCTCTCCATGGTCAGGTGGTAGATCGCCGGGTTGGGTTTGCGCATCGCGACCTCGTGGCTGTCGACGACGGTGTCGAACACGGAAGAGAAGTCCATCAGCGGCCACCACCACTCGCGGAACTCACGCACGTTGTTCGTGAGGATGCCGATCCGCAGGCCGTTGTCCTTCAGTTCGTGCACCAGGCCGACCATCGATTCGCTCAGCGAGAAACTGAACGCCGCGCCGTTCGCCGGCGGGCTGGCCTGCACGGACGCCACCATGCCGGCGTCATCGAGCATCTTCTTCGTGATCGCCCGGCACTCAGCGAGCGTGATCTCGCCGCGCTCCACGCGGTGCCACTGGTGGTCCGTGTCGAGATGGTGCGGGCCCATCACGATCTCGGCGACGACCTTCGGGTCGTGGTCCGGGTAACGCCGGGTGAAGTCGCGCGGCCCGCCGTT
The DNA here is from genome assembly GCA_005788205.1 of Actinomycetota bacterium. Taxonomy (GTDB): domain Bacteria; phylum Actinomycetota; class Acidimicrobiia; order Acidimicrobiales; family Ilumatobacteraceae; genus UBA2093. The sequence continues at coordinate 2,185 of SXYT01000067.1, forward strand.
CGCCATGATGACCCCGCCCAGGTCGAAAATCACCGTGTCCACCGCGCGTCCCGTTGCCATCCCGTCAGTCTTGCCTGCACGGTGCCGCGCGGCGAAGGCGGCTGGTGCGGCCCCACGGGTAGGGTGGGAAACCGCATGTCAATTCTCGACAAAGTCCTCCGTGCCGGTGATGGCAAGCGGGTGAAAGCCCTCCAGGGTCTCGTCCCGGACGTCAACGCGCTGGAGGGGGAGTTCCGGGTGCTCTCCGACCAGGCCCTGCAGGCCAAGACCGCCGAGTTCCGCGGCCGCCTCGCGAACGGCACCGACCTCGATGATCTCCTGGTGGAGGCATTCGCGACGGTGCGGGAGGCCGCCAGCCGTGTCATCGGCCAGCGCCACTTCGATGTCCAGGTCATGGGCGGGGCGGCCCTGCATTTCGGGTGGGTGGCAGAGATGAAGACGGGCGAGGGCAAGACCCTCGTGTCGACCCTGCCGGCCTACCTGAACGGGCTCAGCGGGAAGGGCGTGCACGTCGTCACCGTGAACGACTATCTGGCCCGGTTCCACGCCGAGTGGATGGGCCGCATCCACCGGTTCCTCGGCCTCGATGTCGGGATCGTCCTGCCCGGCCAGAAGGACACGCCGGTGGAGAAGCGCCGCGAGTACGCGGCCGCCATCACAGACGGCACGAACAACGAGTGCGGGTTCGACGACCTGCGGGACAACATGGCCGGC
>SXYT01000068.1 GCA_005788205.1 Actinomycetota bacterium
CCGTCTTCTTCCTCGAGGCGGTCAATCGCCGCCTCCATGTCTGCGGCCAGGTCCCCGTTGACAGCGTTGCGTGCGTCCGGACGGTTCAGCGTGATGATCGCGACTGCACCGCGACGTTCGTAAGTGACGAAATCTCCCATGGCCCAACCGTACGCCCCCATGGGCGGATCCCGGTGGTCAGACCGGGAGGGGAGTCATTCCGTGGCGGGCCCGGTCTCGTTTTCCACGATGGGCGGTGCTGGCGCGGGCTTAGCATCCAGAGCCTCGGGCTGGACCGGTGCAGGCGCGGGTTGGACCTCGTCTGGCGCAGGCGTCGGTCTGGCATCGCGGCGCGGACTCTTCGGTGCGGCACCTTCGGAGCGCTCTGGCCTGCCGTTGGTTCGCACTGGCCTGCCGTTGGTTCGCTCTGGCCCGCCGTTGGTTCGCTCTGGCCTGCCGTCAGGACGCTTGGCCTGGGGCTTGTCCTGACGTTGAGGCCGCAACGGCCGGGGGGCATGGGCCTTTGGATCGACGACGACTCCGTACAGGGCGGCAATCTGGGGCATCAGCGGCCCGAGACGCATCACAGTCTTCGTGAGTTCGGCCGAGACAGTGGAGCTGGGAGACGCTGGGTTCACCTGCAGCCGGATCGGCGAGAAGGCGGCGGCCTCGAGCAGTGCGATCCAACGATCGGTGGGTGCATCAATGGTGAGAGCGGCAGTGGTCGCGGCAGCAAGCTGCGCGGCGAGAGCGCCGGGGAAGGGCACCCCCGCCTTCGGGGGCTGCGAGGAGAGCTTCAATGCCCGCACGACACGGCCGACGTTCGTGGCGGCCTGGATGTCGTCGAGCCAGTTCTTCGTCTCGTCGTCCTGGCGCTTCGCGAGTGCAGCCTTCATGGCCCCCACCAGGGTTCGTGTGGACTCATCCCGCGCGATGACGGGATCGTTCGATGCGACAACGATCGCTCTGAGATCACGCAGATCGATCTCGGCGATGATGCGCTGGGCACCCTCGGCCTTGTCGAGCCACTCGGCGACCCGCAGACTCGGCAGAAGCTGTTCGGCCATCTGTACCACGCCATCGGCGGGGATCTTTTCCTGTCCCGCTGCGACAGCGGTCTTGTTCTGTTGGTCGACAGCAGCGCGCACAGCGGGGACACCGCCGGAGAGCACCTTCTCGGCAATCGCGCGCTGAGCCTCGGGGAGGTCCTTCAGCACGGCATCCACATGGGTGCGGCCGGCGCGCAGGCGCTTTGCCTTGGGTCGCATGGGCAGTTCCGGCGGCGTCTCGAAGTGGGGACGCCGCGGGCGTTGCGCACGGTCCGACTTCTCCCCGTCCTTGTTCGCCGGACGGTCCCTGCGGGGACCCCGCTTGCCGTCGTCCCGGCGTTCCTTGCGGGCGAGTTTCTGAGTCACCGGCTCGAACGGCTTGTCGTTCGGGAGTATCTCGAGGAGACCGGTACGGGCGGTCTTCTGCTTGGACGGGAGGATCGAGAGCACGCGCGTGCCGTCGAGATCGGTCTCGACCTCGGCACGCAGGACATCCTTCACCGACGACCCGGACGGGACCACCGTGGATTCGACGACACCCTTCGGCTCGCGCGCGCCTGCGGCGCGCCAGGTCCAAGTGCCATCCTCGCGCTTGCTGGTCAGTTCGATCTCGATGCGCCGTGACATAGGGGCAATACGGTACCTGTTCGGGAGCCCCGTCACCCTCTCCGCGACATCCTGCTTGCTACGGTTCGGGCATGCCGATCTATGCCCTCGGTGACCAAGTTCCGGTCATCCACCCCGACGCGTTCGTCCACCCTGATGCCGTCATCATCGGCTCCGTCACCATCGGGGCCGAGAGCAGCGTCTGGGCTGGTGCGGTCATGCGCGGGGATGACGGCTACATCGAGGTCGGCGAGCGCTCGAGCATCCAGGACGGAACCGTGGTGCACACAACGCCTTTCACGCCGACTGTCGTCGGCAATGACTGCGTGGTCGGCCACGTCGCCCATCTTGAGGGGTGTCGCCTGGAGGATTTCAGCCAGGTGTCGTCAGGTGCGGTCGTGCTTCACAACGCGGTCGTCGGGAGTGGCGCGATCGTGGCGGCGAATTCCGTGGTGCTGAACAACATGCTCGTCCCGGCCGGTGCCCTGGCCGTGGGCGCACCCGCGGTCATCAAGGAGGGGCGTGCCCGTCTTGCCGACATCGAGATGGCCGTCAATGCGTACGTTGCCAAGACAGCGCGCTTCAAAAAGGAACTCCGTCGTATTGACTGACCCGGACGGTTGGGCCCTGGCCGACTTCCGAGTGCCGGGAGAGCTGACGGAACTCGTCAGTGACCTTCTGTGGGCAGGGGGAGTGGCCGCCATCGAAGAGACACAGGTCGACGGAGCAGTAGTCCTGCGCACGAGTGTGGATCCTTCGGTGGCGTCCGCTGTTCTCGCACTGCACCCCGCCGTGACTGTGTCAGACGTGTGGGTGAGTTCCTCAGTTGCGGACACGTGGCGACAGCATGCGTCCCCCACCCGCATCACCGGGGACGTGTGGCTCGTCCCGGCCTGGCTCGAGCCTCCGGTCACCGCGACGAGCATCATGATCGAGCCCTATGACATGTTCGGCCTCGGCAACCACCCGACAACCGTCCTGGCGCTTCGGTCGGCTCTCGCGGTCGGCGGGGAGGGGTTCTCGGTTCTCGACGTGGGCAGCGGTTCCGGCGTTCTCTCGGTTGCACTCGCAGTGCTGCGGGGCTGCAGATGCACTGCCACTGACATCGCCCCGCAGGCCCGGCGGGCACTCATGGAGAACGCCGCGCTGAACGAGGTAGTCGGCCTTGTTCAGTGGTCTGACGATCTGTCAGGTGCCGCGCCGTCTTCCCACTGGCTGGTGGTGGCGAACATCCTGGCCCCCGTTCTGCGCGACCTCGCAGGCGACCTGCAGCGGGCATGCGCACCCGGCGGGCGCATCATCCTGAGCGGGATGCGCGAGGACCAGGTGGAAGGAGTCGTGTCGTGCTACACGTCGTGCACGCCTGCGTCCTACGACGAGACAGACGGATGGGTGGCAGTGACGCTGCTCAGGGCCTGAAGACCGGGATCCCCCGGGACTCAGGAGATGTTGCGGGCGCGAACACCGATGGGGGCGATGAGCCGGAAGCCAGCGGCGTGACGCTCCTCCTCGGACTCTCCACCCCAGAATCCGTACTCACGGTTGTGGCGGGCGAAGGAACGGCAGTCCTCGAGAACGGTGCACTCCCGGCAGACCTCGCGAGCCTGCGCCTCGCGACGCTCGCGCGCCTGCGGACGTTCAGCAGCCGGGGGGAAGAAGATCGACGCAAGACCCTTGCACTGCGCATCAGACGTCCATGTCGTGTCGTCCCATTCGCGAAACGCGAAAAGCTCTCCGATGGCCATGCTGATTCCCCCAACGTCCGCCGCGGACTCTCCACAATAGTCAAATTGACCGCCCGGTCAATTGGGCCCGGTTGACATTGTGTCAACGCACCCCCGCGAGGGCGGCCCGCACCCCGGCAGCGAACAATTGCACATCCTCGCTCGACGTGTCCCAACTGGTCATCCAGCGGACTTGGTCCCTGGAGAGATCCCAGTCCCAGAAGAAATTCCACTCCTGCAATTCGGACCTGGTCGGATCCGCGAGAGTGGGGTAGAGGCTGTTCACAGCGGGTTCCCTGAGGTCCAGTGTCGAAAGGTCGCGAAGGGCGAGCCACAGCTCCCGGGCACGTTCGTTCGCACATCGGGCAGTCTCCAGCCACAGGCCCGTTGCGAGGGCCGTCTCGAACTGGGCCGCGGTGTATCTCATCTTGGAGGGGAGTTGGGTCGCCTGCTTGCGCAGGAACCCCGCGCGGCCGTCAGCCAGCCCAGGACGCAGCAGCACCGCCTCGGCGTTCAGCATCCCGTTCTTGGTGCCGCCGAAGCTCACTGCATCGACTCCGGCTCCGAACGTCATTGCCCGGAAGGTCTCGGCGTCGCCACCGAGAGCCACCACGGCGTTCGCAATGCGGGCCCCGTCGAGGTGCACGCGCATCCCGTGCCGGTGAGCCTCATCGCAGACAGCCGAGATCTCGTCCACCGTGTAGAGCGTGCCCATTTCGGTCGCCTGGGTGAGGGAGACAACCCCGGGCTGCGCGTGATGCACGTTCCCCAGCGCACCAGCTGCCGAACGGATGTCAGCGGGGGAGACCTTGGCGTCTGTCGAGGCGACGTCAACAAGCTTCACACCGAGGAACCGCTCCGGAGCACCCGTCTCGTCGGTGTTGATGTGCGCCATCGTGGTGCACAACACGCTTTCGGCCCGCCCGAGCAGGCACGACAGGGCGACCACATTTGCACCGGTCCCACCGAACACGAACAAGACCTCGACATCAAGACCGCACAGCTCGCGGAACAGGACCGCGGCGCGACGGGTCGCATCGTCACCGCCGTACGCGACCACGTGACCGGCATTGACCCGTTCGATTGCCTCCATGTACGAAGGGTGCACCCCGCTGAAGTTGTCACTGGCGAAGAAGCGATGGGGGGCCGGGGGCAATGCCACGCTTGCGATGCTACTTGTGGTTACCTTTTCGTCATGACGAAACAGCCAAGCCAGCCAGAGAGCGGGGAGCCGCGTCCTCGATGTGGATGGTGCCGCCACCCACTGATCGTCACAGCAGGCCCGGGTCGACCGAAGAAGTTCTGCAGCCAGAGATGCCGCCAATGGGACTGGGTGTCCAGACAACGCGCCGCGGAGCTGGCCCTGTCGGAAACTGAGCTCGTTGTCGCACGGGCGGAACTGGACAACCTGAAGGACCTGATCTTCGTGCTCCAGTGCGCTGTGAGTGACGTGAAGTCCGATCTGGCGTCCTCCAGACACACCCAGGCGTCACTGCGCGAACTCGCTGAATGGCTGTTGGAGGCGGCCGAACCGGTCACCACGGCTTCCTTCGGTAATCCAGTTTTACGCTCATAATCTCCGTTATGTAAATTTCGTTTGAAGGGAGAACCTCTGCCCACGGGGCTTTGCCGAGGATGTCTCCCCTAGGGTTCGCCCATGAGCTCGACCGATTCAGGACCGCACATCGGCCCGGGCCGCCCGGTGGATGACGTTCTGGCCGAGATGGAGTCCATGCGCACCCGCGACGTGAGGTGGCGCGACGGCCGTGCTTTCACACTGGCCTACAACGCCGGCCCCGAGGCCGTGGCGCTCGCCGAGGAGGCATACAGGCGTTTCTCCGGCGAGAACGCCCTGAACACAGACGCCTTCCCCTCGCTGAGACGCATGCAGAACGACGTGGTGTCCCGTGCGCTCTCCTGGGCAGGCACAGACGGCGATGCCGCGGGTTTCATGACGTCCGGCGGGACCGAGAGCCTGATCCTGGCTGTGAGGGCCGCCATCAAGCGCGCAGGGCGCGAGGGACGCACGCTGGACCGACCCAATGTGATCCTGCCCACCACCGCGCACGCCGCACTGGAGAAAGCAGCCGACTACTTCGGCGTCGAGAACCGGCGTATCCCGGTGCGCGACGACTGGCGGGCCGACGTGCCCGCCATGCTCGAAGCGGTCGACGACCAGACCGTGCTCATCGTGGGCAGTGCTCCTCAGTACC
>SXYT01000069.1 GCA_005788205.1 Actinomycetota bacterium
ACGGCGAACGCCAGTCCCTGCATGAGGACCCTGTTGCTCCACTCCTCGTAGTCGGCCGCCGACCAGCCGGGCCTGCGGAACAGCAGCACCGACAGCTCCGGCTCCATGATCAACTCCAGGTGCGCCGACGCCCTGACGAGGTCCGCACCGCGGTCCGTCACCTCGAGAGTCCGCTCGACCGCCTCGGTGTAGGCGCGGGTGCCGTGCGTGGCCAGGCTGAACCACAGCGGCAGGCCGCGCGGCCGGCGCGAGAGATGGTGGGCGTAGTCGCTGGGGTTCCAGTCGTCGTTCACGTGCAGTGCGTCGAGGTACTCGGCGTGCTGGGTGTGCGCGGCACGGGCCACGCGCGGGTCGCGGTAGACGAGCGCGCAGCTGTCGAACGGGGCGAACAGCCACTTGTGCGGGTCGACGATGAAGGAGTCGGCCGTCTCCACGCCGTCGAAGAGTGCGCGGCGCGACGGTGCGCACAGGGCAGCGCCGCCGTAGGCACCGTCCACGTGGAACCACGCGCCGACCGACCTCGCAGCCGCGCCGACACCGGCGAGATTGTCGACAACGCCGACGTTGGTGGTGCCCGCGGTGGCGACGACAGCGAACACGCGCTGGGCATCCTCCGGCGCGAGCGACGCGAGCGCCGCCCGCGTCGACGCACCGTCCATCCGTCCCCGGATGTCGGTGTCAACGAGGGCAACGTCGGCATCCATCGCGCGCGCCGCCTGCTCCACGCTCGAGTGCGCCGACCTCGATGCCACGATCAGGCCGCGCGTCCTGTCGAACCGGCCCTCGTTGCGGTGGCGCCAGTGCCAGCGGGCTGCGATCAGCGCAGAGAGGTTCCCCGCGGTGCCTCCGCTCACGAACACACCACCCGCCCCGGCCGGCATGCCGGCGATGTCGGCGATCCAGCGCAGCGCCTCGTTCTCGGCGAACACCGCGCCCGCACCCTCCTGCCATGAGCCTGCGTAGACGTTGGCGGCGCTGATCGCCACGTCGAACATGCCGGCCGCCTCGCTCGGCGCGCCGGGCACGTACGAGAAGAAGCGCGGGTGGTCCACGCTGATGCACGCAGGGGCGAGCACCTCCTCCCAGATGCGCAGCGCCTCGTCACCGCCGATCCCGTCGGGGGTGACCGTGCTGCCGGCGCGGCTGCGCAGGGTCTCCAGAGTCTCCGAGTGGTCGAGGGGCGGGTCCGTGCGCATGCGCTTCAGCGCGTACGAGAGGATCCTCCAGCTGAGCCGCTTGCCGCGGCGGTCAAACGAATGCATGCCCGTCACGGGCGCCTGCCGTTCCGGGCGTCAGATGTTGGTGTCGAGAAGCTCGCTGCCCTCATGACGGGCCTCGCCGTCCTTCCACAGGAGGTGGCCGAACAGGCCAGCGAGCGCTGCGGTGGAGAGACCGACCACGATCGGGAACGCGAACAGGATGACGACGAGGATCAGCGCACCGGGCATGACATCACCGTAGCGGCTTGTGCGCCCAGGCTTCTATCTCGACGTTGCCGCCGAACGGGAGTGCCGCGACCCCGATCGTGCTGCGCGCGGGGCGGGCCCCGTCGAAACCGGCCACGTACGCCTCGTTGAACTCGGCGAATGTGCCCATGTCGGTGAGAAAGCAGAGGGTCTTCGCGATGTCGGCGAGGGTTGCGTCCATCGTGGCGAGCTGGGCCTTCAGGTTCTCCACCGCCTGCGCGGTCTGGGCCTTCACGCCCCCCTCCACGATCTTGCCGTCGACGATGCCGAGTTGACCGGAGACGATGATCCAGTCACCTGCGCGGACGACAGGTGTGTACGGGCCTGCTGCTGGTTGTGCCATGGGTCAAACCCTAGGCGAACACGCACCCTGCGTACCATTGCGGGTGATGAACGTCTCCCCCGACAGGCCCGTGAGCCGACGCCGTTTCCTCGCCATGACCGCAGTCATCGGGGCAGGCACCATCGGTGCGGGAACGTTGCTCTCGTCGTGTGCAGGAGGCGACGACGCCGGCGAGGGAAAGTACGACGCGGAGGACCTGTCGGTCATGCAACGGTTCTCCAGCACCGGCCTCGTGCCGGGCGACGTCCGGCTGCCGGTGTCACTGGCGAGCAAGTCGCAGATCCTCGATGACGCGGCGACTGCCGCGTATGCCACCCTCTCTGCGCGCGTCATCAGCGTCGATTCCGGCGACACCGTGGTGGAGACACTCAGCGCGGAGAAGCACGGTGAAGGTCTCGCCCTGCCGTACTGGCCGTTCGTCGCCCGCATCGAGAAGCCCGGCACGTACCAACTCGTCATCGACGGTGCGTCGAAGGACGGTGCCGCGTTCCAGGTGCTCGACCCGGCATCGGTGCCGATGCCGGTGGCCGGCGGGAGACTGCCGCCGTTCGACACCCCGACCACGGACGACCCGCGCGGTGTCGACCCGATCTGCACGCTTGCCTCGGGCACCTGCCCGTTCCACTCCGTCACGCTGACGGAAGCACTCGCATCGGGAAAGCCGGTTGTGTACCTCATCGGCACACCCGCGTTCTGCAAGACGGGCACGTGCGCGCCCGCCCTCGAGGGACTTGTCAAGGTGGCTGCGGCCGTCCGTGACGCCGCAGTCTTCGTGCATGCAGACGTATATGCCGACAAGACGGCAACGACCCTCGCGCCGGCCGTCACGGCCTACAAGATGTCGTTCGAGCCGGTGCTCTTCGTGGCGGATGCGCGGGGCGTCATCCGCAACAGGCTGGACGGCGTGTTCGACCGCGCAGAGATCGCCGGGGTTCTCGCCTCGGCCGGGATCAGCTGAAGGACTTGCCGCAGCCGCAGGAGCGGCTGGCGTTCGGGTTCGAGATGCTGAACCCGGCCTCGGTGAGGCTGTCCTTGTAGTCGAGACTGGCGCCCACGAGCATCGGCGCGGAGGCCGGGTCGACGACGACCCTCACGGCACCGAAGGTGAGGACCTCGTCGTCGGGGGCGATGTCGGAGTCGAAGTACATGTCGTAGCTGAAGCCGGAGCAACCGCCGGACTTCACGGCCACGCGGAGCGCGAGCTCGCCGGCGCCCTCTGCCTCGATGAGCTGTGCGACCTTCGTGGTGGCTGTCTCGGTCAGGGTGATCATGGTGGTCTCCTTGTGCATGTGCCGGGCGGGGTGTCCCACCTGGTTGAACAGCGACTTGGCCCAGTTTATGCCGAAAGCGGCCCCGTGGCATCCCCCGTACACTTCCCCGCGTGAGCCAGCGCACCCCGGGGGCACCCACCGTAGAAGAGGTCAGAAACCTGCTGCGGGCCGTGATCGACCCCGAACTGGGCTCCAACATCGAGGACCTGGGCATGGTGGACACGGTCACCATCGCCGACGGCATCATCACCATCGGGGTGAAGCTCACCATCCGCGGCTGCCCGCTGCGGTCCCAGATCCAGAAGGACATCAAGAGCCGCCTCGAGGTTCACCCCTGGGTTCAGAAGGTGAAGATCGACTGGGGCGAGATGACCGCCGACGAACGGTCCGAGGTGATGACGAAGGCACGCTGGAACGCCCGTGAGAACGCCGCCCCCACGGCGGTGCCCGAGCGCACGAGGGTGCTGGCCGTGGCGAGCGGCAAGGGTGGTGTCGGCAAGAGCTCCGTCACCGTGAACCTCGCGGCCGCACTCGCGGCACGCGGCAAGACCGTGGGTGTGCTGGACGCGGACATCTGGGGCTTCTCCGTGCCGCGCATGCTGAACATGCCCGACAGACTCGAGGCGCAGATGGTGGAGGGCCGCGACAAGCCCGCGATCATCCCGAACGAGCGGCACATCGGCGACGGCCTGCTGAAGGTCGTGTCCACCGGGATGCTCGTGGAGGACGAGGGGACCGCACTCATGTGGCGCGGGCTCATGCTGACGAAGGCTGTCGAGCAGTTCCTGAACGACGTGCACTGGGGCGACATCGACTTCCTCATGATCGACATGCCGCCGGGCACCGGCGACGTGCAGATGGGTCTTGCCCGCATGCTCCCCCGCACGGACCTCCTCATCGTGACCACGCCGGCGGTGAGCGCCCAGAAGGTGGCGATCCGCGCCGCGGACATGGCGCGGCGCAGTTTCCTGCGGGTCGCGGGCGTCATCGAGAACATGAGCGCGTTCACCTGCGAGCACGGCGAGGAGTACCCGCTGTTCGGCACGGGCGGCGGGCAGGCGCTCGCGGACGAGATCGGTGTGGAACTGCTCGGTCAGGTGCCGATCGAGCCGACTGTCGCGGCGGGCGGCGACGCCGGCGAACCAGTGAGCATCACCGGACTGGGTGCGGCAGCCGCGGTGTTCACCGCGATCGCGGACCGCATCATCGCCGAGACACCCGCTTTCGACGACATGGCCGACTGCTCGGCGCGCGGGGCGGATGTGTCAGTGAACGTGCGCCGCGGCGGCACGCAGCAGTAACTGGGCGCTCAGAGCGTGTCGTAGTCCGGGTCGCCCGGCATGGCGATGCCGATGACACGGCCGTCCTTGTCCACCTTCAGCTTCGGCAGGATCGTGGTGGGCGTGCCCACCTTCGCCGCCGCGGCGAGCACCCCGTCGGCGGTGGCGTGCGCGGCAATGAACTCGATGTTCGCGAGAGTGGGCGGCATGAGCATGAGGTCACCCTCGCGGTGGCGGCGGATGGCCTCGTGCGGGTTGATCCACATGCTCTCGATCGTCTCGCCGTCGTCGTGCAGGGGTTCCTGGGCCTCGGGCGCGCGGGCCACGAAGAACCGCGTGTCGAAGCGGCGGCGCTCGCCCTTCGGCGTGATCCAGTGGCTCACGTAGTGGATGTTGTGCGTGGACAGGTGGAGGTTCTCGCGCCTGCACAGGTCGAGCAGCGCGAGCGACCCGTCATGGATGTTCTCCCGTTCGCTCTCGAAGCGTGCAGCCGTGGCGGCATCATCGAAGCGCACGACGTCGTCCGTGTCGCGGTGGTGGGCAAGGAGAACACCTGCCTCCTCGAAGCACTCACGGATGGAGGCGACCCAATAGGCGAGCCCGCCGGAGGGGATGCCGAGGAGACTGCTCGCCTGCTCATCACTGAGACCCTCACAGATGTCGCCGATCTCGGTGGAGGCGTCCACCTCGTCGACCTTCCCGCCGGGGAAGACGAACATCCCGCTCGCGAACGCCGCAGAGAAGGTGCGCCGCAGCATGAACACCTCGAGGCCGTCGTCGCCGTCGCGCACAAGGAGGACCGTGGCCGCCGGCTTGACGGGGACTTTGTCCGGGTCGAACGGCTCGTCCTGCTTCGGTGCGTTGCTCATGTTTTCCCCCCGGGGCACACCCTATGGCGACACACACGCCGGCGGGGAACCGAACGCCTCGCCGGCCGCGCGCGGCACCGTCATCGGGGGATTCAGTCCTTCTTGCGCATCTCGCGGTAGTCGCGGGCGCCACCCTCGAGCGGTTCCACCTCGAGGGTGATGCCGTCGATGCCGGTCACGCGCATCCCCTGCGCATCCGTCAGTGGCGTCGACCTGTTCACGCGGGCTCGCCAGCGCGCACCGTTCACCAGGACCACTCCCTCGGGATCCACGGGACCCACTGCGGTTCCCGTCTCACCCACGAGGTTGTCGCGACCGATGGTCGGTGTGGCAAAACGCGTGCGTGTCATCGACGGCATGCCGACCGTGTAGGTCAGGGCCACGCCGATGATGCACGTGGCCATCGTGATCCACCCGGGCCGCAGGGACAGGCCGTCGACGGACCTGAACAACCCGAAAGAACCGATGACGTAGAGCACCATGCCGGCCCCGGTCCAGAGGCGCGGCACACCGACCTGGACGTCCACGGCGAACGATGCGAACGCCGCGAGCAGCAGGACGAGGGCGAGACCGTTCATGGGAAGGGCACCGAACCCCATCGCGCCGAGCAGCAGACAGACGGCACCGACGAGCCCCGCCACGCCCACGCCGGCGGTGAAGAACTCGAACAGGAGCAGTGCGAGACCGATCGTGAAGAGCAGGTACGCCGACGGCGGCGAGGCGACCGTGTGGAAGAGCCGCGGCACGAGACCCAACTTGAAGAACCGCGTCGTGGTGGCCTCACGGTTCACCTGTCCGTTCGCACCGATGCCGTCCTGGACCGTGTCGAGTGTGCGGCCCTTGACGGAGACCCCGTCCATCGCCAGGAGGATGTTGCGCAGCACGGGCACGCCGCGGTCGTCACCGGCGAACTTCAGCACCTTCTGCTCGCGGGCCTCGAGGAACCCGAGGGTCCCGCTGCGGAGAACGTCGTCCGCTGCGCCGAAGGAGACCGGTGCGCCGTCCACCTTGAGCGGCGTCCCGGTGCGGCCGATCCGTGCACCCGGTGCCATCGCCGCGACGTCCGCGACGGCCACCATCTGCGCGGGGAGCCCGTACAGACGTGACCCGCTCGGCCCGACCCAGATGGCAACAGGGATCTTGGAGTTCTTGATGTCCGAGAGCAGGTCCGCCATTGCGTCACGGCCGATCACCGCACCCCGCGTGTTCACTTGGAGCACCACGGCCTGTGCACCGTTCGTGGCGCTGCGCCCGAGTGCGGTGCGGATGGAGTCGGCACTGATCCTGTCGACTAGTCCGGTCACCTCGACAACGTCGACCGGGGGGAGGTCCACGGTGGTCGCGGAACCGTCCTCCGCGGCTCGTGCCGGGCCCAGCGCCATCATCGGCGCGGCGAGCATGAGCCCCAGTCCGCACATGACGCGCAGCTTTGCGCCTACCCTCACTGGTCACTCCTCGATCTGCCCTGACGACACGACGCACCCATGGACATCCGCCACTTCCTCACCGCATCTCGAGCTCTCATTGTTGCGGGGAAGGGCGGGGTCGGGAAATCCGTGGTCTCGAAAGCCCTTGCGACAGTTGCCACAGACGCGGGATTGTCGGTGCTCCACGTGGAAATCGACGGCAAGGACGCCACCCCGTTCCCCGTCCCCTCCATGGACAGGCTGTCTCTCTCGGCTGGTTCCGCCCTCGGCGAGTACCTGCAGGGCAGGGGGCTGGGGATCCTCACCCGCCAACTGGACCGTCTGGGGATCGTGGACCTCGTGGCGAGCACGGCGCCCGGGATCGACGACCTGCTCGTGCTCGGCAAGATCAAGCAGCTGGTGCGCGACGACCCGCACGACGTCATCATCATCGACGGCCCCGCTGCCGGGCACGCGGTCGACCTGCTCCGCTCGCCGCGCACGCTCAAGCGCACCGTGCGCGGGGGACCGATCGCGCAGCAGGCGGATGACATCCTCGCGATGTTCGCCGATGCGGCGAGGCTGCGGGTGATGCTCGTGACGAGGCCTGCCGTGACGCCCGTCGGTGAGTTGGTCGAGACCGCGCGGGACATCACGGACTCGCTCGGTGTCCATCTCTCCCCCGTCGTCGTCAACGGCCTGCACCAGGGGGTTCCCGCCGGCGTCACGGCACCAGCCACCGGCGAACTTGCCCGCGCCCTCGCCTACGTCGAGGAACGACGGGGGGCCGAACAGGACGCCCTCGCCGTCCTTTCCGCCGCGGTGGACGAACCACAACTTCTCACCGGCCACCACGTCGCATCAGGTGCTGACCTCGTGTCCCTCGTTGCAGGTGACCTCCACGACGCAATCGGGGACCTGGCATGAGCACTGCCACCGCCCGGCTCTGCGCCACATCGTCGGTCATCGTCACGTGCGGCACGGGCGGGGTGGGAAAGACGAGCTGCGCTGCGGCGCTCGGGCTCGTCGCGGCCCGCCAGGGCCGCCGTGCCGTGGTGCTGACGATCGACCCCGCGCGGCGGCTGGCCGACGCGATCGGGCTCGGGGGAACGGTCGCGAACGAGCCGGTCAGGGTGGAATGCGACGCACCGGGCGAACTGTGGGTTGCCATGCTCGACGTGCAGGCGACGTTCGACGGTCTCGTCACCTCCACGGCACGCGATCCCCAGCAGGCCCGGCGTGTGCTCGACAACCCGTTCTACAGGGGCCTGTCGCAGTCGCTCTCGGGGACACGCGACTACATGGCCGCCGAACGGCTGCACACGCTCGCGAACGACCCGCGGTTCGACCTGGTCATCGTGGACACGCCGCCCACGCGCAGCGCACTGGATTTCCTCGAGTCACCCGAGCGCCTCGCCAGGTTCCTGCAGCACCCCGTGGTGCGCCTGCTCGTGGCGCAGGGCCGCGGGGGCCTGCGCATCGCCGGTGCGGCGATGCAGCCCGTGGTGAGGGCCATCGGGAAGGTGGTGGGCAGCGACGCGCTCTCCGGCGCCGTGTCGTTTCTCCAGTCGTTCGACGGCATGGAAGTGCAGTTCCGCGAGCGAGCACTCGCTGTCGCGGCGTTGCTCCGCGGCGACGGCACGTCGTTCACGGTCGTGGTGTCCCCTGCCGCGGATGCGGTGACGGAGGCCGACTGGTTCGTGAACGAGCTGCGCCGGCTCGGCATCGATCTGAGGCTGGTGATGGAAAACCGCGTGCCACCGGTGTTCGGCGAGGGAGTCGCCGCCGTGTTCCCCGGACTCGTGGCGGAGTCCGAGGCGGCAGAGGCCGTGCTCGCGGGGTTTAGGAACCGGACACTCGGCGTCCATCCGGATGCACGCGTCACCCGCGCGGCCGAGGCGGCCTCCGACATCCACGACATGGCAGGAATCACCCGTCTGGCCGACGAACTCTCCGCCGGGTGAGAACCCACGGACCGGGTGCCGCCGCGCGGCACGCAAGTAACATGACACCCGTGCATGTGCTCATAGCAACCGATGCCCAGTGGGTTCTCGATGAGGTCGTCGCGGCCCTCGGTTCCCCGTCAACGTCGTTCCAGGTCGTCACGAACGGCCGCAAGGTCGCAGATGTCGTGGCGGCACGGACACCGGACATTGCGATTCTCGACCTCCAGGTCGGTGCGATGGGCGGGATGGCGATCACCATGGACCTGCGCCTCGACGCGAGCTCGGGAATCCTGCCCCATGTGCCCGTGCTGATGCTCCTTGACCGTGAGGTGGACGTCCACATGGCCCGGCGCAGCGGCGCGAACGGTTGGATCATCAAGCCACTCGACGCGCTGCGGTTGCGCCGTGCCGTGGACGCCGTGACGAGCGGCGGTTGCTACGCCGAGGGAATCCCCGTGGAGGAACCCCTAGAGGCAGCCGTGCCCGAGCCAGCCGAGGATTCGGCGGATAGCCTCACCTAGCAGTCCTGCGGGGTGACCCGCCGGATCCACACCGGGGTGTGGCGCAGCTTGGTAGCGCGCGTC
>SXYT01000070.1 GCA_005788205.1 Actinomycetota bacterium
ATTCGTGGGGAACCTCTTCTTCGTGCCGGTGAGCAACTTCCTGGAACAACGCAGCGTTCTTGCCCAGAAGGAGGCCGAGTTCGACGCCCTTGCGGACGCGAACGAGCAGCTCCAGACGGAGGTCAACCGCATGCAGACACCGGCCGGCGTGAAGGAGGCGGCCCGCGAGCAACTGGGGATGACGATGCCCGGCGAGCAGCGGATGAAACTCCTCCCGGGGCCCGCGCTGCCGACCTCCCTGCCCGGCCAGTGGCCCTACACCATCGTGACGGGCATTCTCACCGTGCGCCAAGAGATCGCGGCGGCCAACAACGCCCCCCTTGCTCCTCTCGCCCCGTAGGGCGGGCACGAATACCTTCCTCCCCCTTGGGGTCCGCGCCGGCTGGTGAGTAGTCTTCGCTCACGTTCGGACCTGTAGGGGGAAACCATGGGCAGAAGCATTCTCGGAGAGCGCGTCCTTCGCAAGGAGGACCCTAAGTTCCTGACTTCGGGCGGCAAGTACGTCGACGACCTGCTGGACGAGCCGTTGCTGAACGGCGCGTTCCACGTCACCTACGCGCGCAGCACGGTGGCCCACGGGCGGATCAACTCGATCGACACCTCCGATGCCGCGGGCATGCCCGGCGTCATCGCCATCCTCACCGCAGCAGACCTCGGCCTGCAGCCGGTGCCTTCCTCCTTCAACCCTGCCGCCGCGCGCACGCTGCTCGCGAGCGACAAGGTCCGCTACGTGGGCGAGCCGATCGCCGCGATCATCAGCGAGACCCGGGAGCAGGGCGAGGACGCCGCCGAGATGGTGTTCGCCGACTACGACGTGCTCCCCGCCTACACGGACATGATGGCCGCCATGGCGCCTGACGCCACCCTCATCTACGAGGCGTGCGGCAGCAACATCGTGTTCGACACCACCGCCCTCGGCATCCCCGCCAACACCGGCGATGAGTTCTTCAAGGGCTGCGAGGTCGTGGTCCGCGGCGAGTTCATGAACCAACGCGTCGCGCCGTGCCCGCTCGAGGTGCGCGGCAGTGCCGTCGCATGGGTCGATGGCCGCCTGTACCAGTGGATCTCAACCCAGCACGCCCAGGGCGCGCACGCACCGGTCGCCGCGACCAACGGCGTCGACCCCTCGCAGGTGCGCATCCTCACCCCGGACGTCGGCGGCGGCTTCGGCGCCAAGATCGGCGCCTACCCCGAGGAGCTGCTCCTCGGCGTGCTCGCAAAGCGCATCGGCCGGCCGCTGCGCTGGCGCGAGTCGCGCAGCGAGTCGATGGTCGCCCTCGGCCACGGCCGTGCCCAGTTCCAGCGCGTCGTCATCGGCGGCACGAAGGACGGCAAGATCACCCATTACCAGCTGCACGCGTTCCAGGACTCCGGCGCGTTCGTGGACATGGGCACGATCCTCGCCCCGTTCATGACCCGCCCGATGTCGTCGGGGGTCTACGCGATCCCCAACATCGAGTGCCACACCACATCGGTCGTCACCAACACCACACCCACGGTCGCGTACCGCGGTGCGGGCCGCCCGGAGGCCACCGCCGCCATCGAGCGCGCCATGGACCTGTTCGCCTACGAGATCGGCAAGGACCCCGTCGAGGTTCGCCGCATCAACCTGATCCCGAAGTTCATGGAACCCCACACCACCGTCGTCGGCCAGACCTACGACGTGGGCGACTACGAGGAGTCCCTGAACCGCGCCCTCGCGGCCGCCGACTACTCAGGCTGGCGCCGCAAGCAGGCAGAACGCCGTGCATCGGGCAACGCGAAGCAGATCGGCATCGGCGTGAGCGTCTACGTGGAGATCACGGGCGGCGTCGGCACCGGTGAGCAGGCCAAGATCGAGATCCTCGACGACGGCCGCGCCCTCATCTACACCGGCACCTCGCCGCACGGCCAGGGCCACGCCACCTCGTGGGCGATGCTCGCCAGCGAGAAGACGGGCATCCCGATCGACCGTATCGACCTGGTGTGGGGCGACACCGACCTCACCCCCGTCGGCTCGGGCACCATGGGCTCGCGCTCGCTGCAGCAGGGCGGCAATGCCGTGTTCAGCGTGGCCGGCACTCTCGTGGACAAGGCGAAAGCGGTCGCCGCTCGCCTGCTCGAGGCGAACGAGGCCGACATCGTGCTCGACACCGACCGCGCCGTCTTCCACGTCGCCGGCACACCGGCCGTCACGCGGACCTGGGCCGACCTCGCGGTCGCCGAGAAAGCGAACGGCGGGCTCAACCACGACGAGTACATCGGCGTGCCCGGTGCGACATTCCCGTTCGGCTCGCACGTGGCGATCGTGGAGGTTGACACCGAGACCGGCAAGGTCACCCACATCGCGCACACCGCGTGCGACGACGCGGGACGGGTGCTGAACCCGATGCTGCTCGAGGGACAGATCCACGGCGGTGTGGCCCAGGGTGCCGCACAGGCGCTCCTCGAGGAGGTCGCATACGACGGTGACGGCAACCCCATCACCTCGAACCTCGCGGACTACGCGTTCATCTCGGCGGCGGAACTGCCGAGCGTGACCGTGATCCACATGGAGACCCCCACGCCGGTCAACCTCATCGGCGCAAAGGGCATCGGCGAGTCCGGCACCATCGGCTCCACCCCGGCCCTCCAGTCGGCGGTCGTGGACGCGGTGTCGCACCTCGGCGTGCGCAACATCGAGATGCCCTGCACACCGCAGCGCGTCTGGGCCGCCATCGCCGCGGCAAGCAAGTAAACGAGAAGACCGGAAAAAGGGGAACAACAATGAAGATCTCGATGACCGTCAACGGGACCACGCAGGAGAACGACGTCGAGCCGCGCACGCTGCTCGTCCAGTACATCCGCGAGCAACTGGGCCTCACGGGGACCAACATCGGCTGTGACACGTCAAGCTGCGGCGCATGCACTGTGCACGTCAACGGTGAGTCCGCGAAGAGCTGCACGATTCTCGCGGTCCAGGCCGACTGCGCGTCCGTCACCACGATCGAGGGCCTCGCAAAAGGTGACCAGAG
>SXYT01000008.1 GCA_005788205.1 Actinomycetota bacterium
ATCTGGTCGACCCTCTTGGCCAGCTGCCCGGCGCCTGGACCCCCGAGACGGACGCACGCACGCGAGTACGCGGCGATGATCCCCTCGACCGATGCGAACACCGCCTCGTCGGCAGACCCGCACATCACGGTGAGCACGCCGTTCTCCGCACCCGACTGGCCGCCCGAGATGGGCGCGTCGACGAACGCGACCCCGTGCACCTCGCACGACGTTGCCATGTCCATCGCGAGCTCTGCGCTGGTGGTGGTGTGGTCGACGACGACCAGACCCTCGCGGGCACCGTCAAGGACACCACCGTCACCGAGGATCACCTGGCGGACGTCGTCGTCGTTGCCCACGCAGAGAAAAACCACGTCGCTCACGGCCGCGACCTCGGCCGGCGTGGGCACGGCGCTCCCGCCGCGGGCCACGACCCATTCGAGAGCCTTCGCAGACGTGCGGTTGTAGACCGTGACCTCGTGGCCGGTGGCAACGAGGTGGCCCGCCATGGGGGCACCCATGACCCCGAGACCGCAGAACCCGACGCGGGCCATCTGGCTACTCGTCGTCGTCTTCGTCGTCGGCCTTGGCCTTCTTCGGGGCCTCAGCCTTCTTCTTGGCTGCCTTCGCCGGCTTGAGCACGCCCTTCTCCAGGGCGGCGTTCAGGAATCTCTCGGCCTCCTCGTTGGAGACCTTCAGGGCCGGGGCGATCTCTGAGATCAGGTTGACGCGTGCGCGCTCGTACATCGTGCGCTCCGCCGCGGAGAGCGAGGCGTCACGGTTGCGGGCCGCGAGGTTTCGCACCACCTCGGCAACCTGGTAGACGTCGCCGCTCTTCAGTTTCTCCTGGTGGTTCTTGAACCGACGCGACCAGTTCGACGGCACGCGCGGGTCGGCCTTCGAGAGCACAGCGACTAGGTCCTCGAGCTCGTCAGGGTTGACCGGTGGGCGAACGCCCACTTCGTCCAGTTTGGCCGTGGGCACCCTCAGCGTCATCTCGTTGATCACGGTCTCGAGGATCAGGTACTCCTCTTTCTTGCCGCCACCGCCCGGGAACTCGAGTTTCTTGACCCCCTTGACCTTGCAGGCACCGTGCTGGGGGTAGATGACAATGTCATCTTTCTTGAAAATCACGCGGTAATTGTACGGCTTGGGTGGGCCATACGGCGATTCTGTGTCTGTGAGGTCCGTCATTCCCGCGGGAGTGACGGACGAATGGACCTGGCGCCCCCGGCAGGACTCGAACCTGCAACCTACGGATTAGAAGGCCGTGGCTCTATCCAATTGAGCTACGGGAGCATGCGTGGCGAAGTGTACCGACAGGCCCGTTCAGGTGGATGCACCCGTGGCCAGCATGTGCCGGCGCAGGAAGTCGAGAGCGGTGATGACGCTCATCTGGCGCATCTGGTCGCGCATACCCGGCAATGTCATCGCGGTGGTCACGACGGAGCCGTCCGGGAACGCGGCAGCGACACACAGCGTGCCGGCGGGACGGCCGTCCTGTTCCTCCGGACCCGCCACACCGGTGAGCGCGAGTGCGACATCGCACCCGAGGGCCCTTCGTGCCCCCTCGGCCATCTGCGCCGCGGCGGCCTCGGAGACCACGGGACCCTCGTCCACGCCGAGCAAGGAGAACTTGACCTCGCTCGCGTAGCTGATGATTCCGCCCCTGAACACGCGAGAGGACCCTGCGACGTTCGTGAGCCGGCCGCCGACGAGCCCGCCGGTGACGGACTCGGCCACCCCGAAGGTCCACCCACGGTCGCCGATCATCTGCAGCACCACGGACTCCATCGTGTCGTCGTCCGTCCCGAACACGATGTCGCCGATCTCGGCACGCACCCGCCGGTCCCACGCGTCGAGCGTCCGCGCCGCGGACGCCTCGTCTGTGGCCTTCACGGTGAGCCGGACCTTGATCCCCTCCCACCCGCTCGCGAGGAACGCGAGCGTGGGGTTCGCGAGACCGTCCAGTTCGGCGATGATGCCATCGAGGCGCTCGTTCAGCCGTGACTCGCTCTCGCCCCACGTGCGCAGCACGCGGCTCTTGATGACGGCGCGCTCGCCGCTGCGGGCCATGAGATCCGCCAGGATGGCGCGCTCGAACATGTCCTTCATCTCGTGCGGCACACCGGGGACCGCATAGATGACCTTGTCCCCCACGGGACAGATGAGCCCGGGCGCGGTTCCGCGGGTCTGCGCGATCACCGTTGCCCCGGCTGGCACCAGGGCCTGGCGCAGGTTGTTCGCCGCCATGACCCGACCCCGTCGGGCGAACATCTCCTCGATGACGGACGCAACCACGGGGTCGTGGACCAGCTCGGCACCCATGATCGATGCGATCGCCTCGCGTGTGAGGTCGTCATGGGTGGGACCGAGGCCTCCGCAGATGATGACTGCGTCCGCATCGACGAGTGCGACCGCGATGGCATCCTCCATGCGGGCGAGGTTGTCCCCCACCTTCAGCTGCAGGTGGGACTCGATGCCAGCCGCCGCCAACTGCTCCCCCATCCAGGACGAGTTCGTGTCGTTGATCTGGCCGAGCAGGAGCTCGGTGCCGATGGCCACCACGTTGCACCTCACGGGGCCGTCACCACCCTGCGCTCTCTGACCAGCAGCCAGTACGCACCCACCATCAGCAGTCCCACCGCGACGAGGCCCATGACAGAGAGGACGTGGTACCCGACAGCACGGCGGATGAAGCCCGAGGACAGCCCGGCGATCCCCCCGCAGAGGCTCATCATGAGGTCTGCGGAACCCTGCACGGTCACCCGCTCGCTGTCAGGAACGGACTCGAGCAGCATCGTGGACCCGCCGATGAGCCCGAAATTCCATCCGATCCCGAGCAGCCACAGGGCCGGGAACACGAGCACCGGCCCGTTGCCGCTGAGTGACGAGGCGACGGTGGCGAAGACCAGGATCGCCGCGCCGAGGCGCACGGAGGCGAGAGTCCCCTTCTCTGCCGTGTAGCGGCCGACGAGCGGACTGAACGCGTACATGCCCGCGATGTGCAGGGACACCACGTACTGGCTGAGCGTCTCGTGCCCGTGCAGTTTCATGTGCACGGGTGTCATCGTCATGATCGCGACCATCGCGACCTGTGACACGACCATGGAGCCGAGCGCGAGACGGCCCCTGCTGGTCGCCGTGACGATGCGGAGCGCCGCAGGGATGGAGGGCAGCTTCTCCCCGGCGGAGCCGCGCACCCCTCCCGAGAGGACGAGCGGGTCCGGCCGCAGTCGCAGCGAGACGTTCGTGAACGCCACGAGGAGCACGCACGAGGCAAAGAGCCACGGCCCTGTGTACCTGTTCCACCCGAACGCGTTCTCCCCCGCCCACTGCGCGGGCCCGATGAGGAGCGGGCCGAACACGGCGCCGAAGGTGGAAGCGAAGACGATGCGGCTCATGGCGCGGGAACGGTCGGCGGGGAGCGCGAGGTCTGTGGCGGCGTAGCGCGCGAGCAGGTTGGACGCCTGTCCGCTGCCGAACATGAAGAGCCCGGCGAGGAACACCACGAGCGTCGAGGTCTCCGCGCCGACTCCCGCGGCGACCGCCCCGCACGTGGCCAGGCCGTACCCCACCTGCATCCCCGGCCGGCGGCCGCGGCGCATCATCATCCGTGACAGCACCTGCGACATGACGGCCCCGCCCGTGGTGACGGTCGCCGTCGCGATGCCTCCCCACGGCGTCTTCTGCCCGAGGATCTCCTGGATGACGTAGGCACCCACGGTGACGGCGCTCGACATGGAGGCAGAACCGACGACCTGCCCGACCGTCAGCGTGCGCAGGGTCCTGCGCTGCAGTTCGGCCCTCCGCTCGTCGGTCAGTGCCTCTGCCGTCATCTCAGCGCGCCTTGACCGCGTGCCATGCGTACTGCGCCCCTGTGATGAGCGTGAGAGCAACGGCCGCCCAGAGCAAGCCGAGCCACAGCCATGAGACATCGGTGGTCGTCAACGGCATGATGGCGAAACCCACGGCCAGCTGCTGGAAGAGCGTCTTCCACTTCGCCAGCCGGGTGGCAGGCACCGACACGCCACGGGACCCCACGACCACCCGGTACGCGCTGATGAGGATCTCACGGCCGGCGATGATGCTGACGGGCAGGAGCCAGAAGATTCCCCGGCTGACCAGCGTGAACATCGCGCCGAGGATGAGGATCTTGTCCGCCAGCGGGTCCAGGAACGCCCCACTGCGCGTGGTCCCGTGCCTTCGCGCGAGGTACCCGTCGATCCCGTCAGAGGAGCACAGCACGACCCACACGATGAGGGCGACCCACGAGCCACGGCTGTCACTCGGGAGGATCGCAAAGAGAAAGGGTGAGGCGAGAACGCGCGTGACGGTGACGACGTTCGCCCACGTGGCGATGGCGTTGTCGTCGACAGGCATGCCCTAGTCCACCAGACCCGCGCCGGCGGCGATGAGATCAGGCCCGAAGACCTGCACGACCTCGACCTCGTGGAAATCGCCGACCGAGAGGTCATCGGCGACCTGGACCACACCGTCGATCTCGGGGGCCTCGCGGAAGGACCGGCCGATGCCCTGCCCGTCGACGAGCACCCTGACGGTCTCGCCCAGCAGCGCATCGCGCTTCAGGGCCGTGATCGAGTCCTGCATCTCGCGCAGCTCCGCGATGCGCTCGTTCATCAGCCCCGCGGGGATGTGGTCGGGCAGGGTCATGGCGTGCGTGCCCTCCTCCGGGCTGAACGTGAAGAAACCGCACCAGTCGAGCTGTGCCTGCTCCACGAAGCGCAGCATCTCGTCGTGGTCCTCCTCCGTCTCGCCGGGGTAGCCCACGATGAAGTTCGACCTGAACACCGCTTCCGGCTCCAGGGACCTGATGCGCTCGATCCGCTCGAGGAATCGCGCCCCGTCGCCCCATCGGCGCATCCGGCGCAGGTGCGGCTTGCTGACGTGCTGCAGGGAGAGGTCGAAGTACGGGACCCCGGTGGCGAGGATGGCGTCGACCAGGTCGTCGGACAGGTCGCTCGGGTACAGGTACAGCAGGCGCACCCAGTCGACCATCGCGGTGACCGACCTGACGAGCGCCACGATGGAGCCGGCGCCGAGCTCACCCGGGCGGTCCTTGCCGTAGCTCGCGAGGTCCTGGGCGACCAGAACGATCTCGCGTGCGCCGGTCTGTTCCACCTCGGCGAGGATCGCGTCGACGTCACGGCTGCGTTGGGGCCCGCGGAAGCTGGGGATTGCGCAGAACCCACAGTTGCGGTCGCAGCCCTCGGCGATCTTCACGTAGGCCCACGGCGCAGCCGAGCGGGGGCGCGGAAGATTGAGCAGGTCGAAGGACGGGACACCGGCGCTGAGCTTCAGCGGCTTGCGCCCGAGCTGGATCGGCACCCCGAACCCGGCGATCTGGTCGGCCTCCGGCATGGCCTCTGCGAGCTCGTCCCCGTAGCGCTCGGCCATGCACCCCGTGACGACGAGCCGCGAGGACTTCTTGCGCCGGTCGTCGAGCACGAGGAGGGTGTCGATGCTCTCCTGACGCGCCTCCTCGATGAAGGCACAGGTGTTGACCACCACCACATCGGCTTTCGCGGGGTCGTCGGTCGCGACCAGGCCCTGGGCGACCAGTGTGCCGGCGATCTTCTCCGAGTCGACCTGGTTCTTCGGGCAGCCGAGCGTCTCGATGTAGTAGCGCTGCGCCATCGGGACGAGCCTACTGATAGTTGAGACGCAGCCCCCCGTATGGCCATTCCATCCGCAGCAACTGACCCGTTGACGACACGGTGATGAACGCTGTGCGCAGCCCCTCGCCACCGAAGCAGATGTTCGTGGTGATGCGGTCGTCGGTGGCGACGAAATCGATGACGTCTCCCGACGGCGAGATCACGGTGACACCGCCGTTCACGAGGGTCGCCACGCAGATGTTGCCCGCCGCGTCGACGGCGAGCGAGTCGAACAACTGGTACCCGGGGAGCCCGCACAGCATGACCGGCACCTCGGGGTTGATCGGCGCGACCTTGCCCGGTGCGGTGACCTCGCGCTGGTACACGCGGCCGGTGTGGGTCTCCGCCCAGTACACGCGGTCCCCTGCCGGCGAGAGGCCGATGCCGTTCGGCGAGTCCACCGGGAAGACGACCTCTTCGATGTGGGAGCCGTCCGCCTTCGCGTAGTAGATACCGGTGCGGTCGGCCGTGCGGTGGTGCCTGATGCCGTGGTCGGTGAACCAGAAGCCGCCGTGGGCGTCGAACACGAGGTCATTCGGCGCACGGAGCGCAATGTCACCGCAGTGGGTGTAGAGGTCGGTGACCTCCCCCGTGTCGATGTTCACCCTCTGGATGCGCCCGCCGATGTACTTCTGCGGGTCGAACTCGCCCGGGTACAGAAGGTCACCGACCTCCATCGGGGTGAACGCACCGCCGTTGTTGCAGAGATAGAGGAGGCCGTCCGGCCCCATGGCGAGTCCGTTCGGGAGACCAACGATGTCGGCAACCTTCGTCTTGGTGCCGTCGGGGGACACACGCGTCAGGCAGTGGCCGAACATTTCGGTGAGGATCACACTGCCGTCCGGCATCGCCACCGGCCCCTCGGGGAACCGCAGCCCCGTCGTCACGGTTTCAAGTGCCGGATTGGACATGTGGATCACCCCATTGCGTCGAGTTCTTCCACCGTTACTAACACGGCACGGGCCTTCGAGCCCTCACTGGGGCCAACGACGCCCCGCTCCTCGAGTTCGTCCATGAGGCGGCCGGCGCGGGCGAACCCGACCTTCAGCTTGCGCTGGAGCAACGACGTGCTCCCGAGACCGGAGCGGACCACGATCTCCATGGCCCGGCGCACGAGGTCCTCGTCACCGCCGTCACCGCCGAAGAGACCCGGCTGGCCGCTGCCACCGGCAGAATCCCCCTCACCCTCGATGCCGCTGACGTAGACCACCTCGGGCGCCTGGCGCCTCCAGTGCGCGACGACCTGGCGGACCTCCTCCTCGTCCACCCAGGAGCCCTGGATGCGCTGGGCGATGTTGGTGTTGCCGGGCAGGAGCAACATGTCGCCCTTGCCGATGAGTTTCTCCGCGCCGGGCTGGTCGAGGATGACGCGGCTGTCGGTGAGCGACGAGACCGCGAAGGCCATGCGCGCGGGGATGTTCGCCTTGATGACACCCGTGATGACGTTCACACTGGGGCGCTGGGTGGCCACGATCAGGTGGATGCCGACCGCGCGCGCCTTCTGCGCAATGCGGGTGATGCATTCCTCCACGTCACGTGCCGCGACCATCATGAGGTCGTTCAGCTCGTCCACCACCACGATGAAAGGCAGGCGCTCGTACGCGGGGAAACCCTCTCGGTCCTGCACCAGTTCGCCCCTGTCGAATGCCTGGTTGTAGCCGCCGATGTCACGGAAGCCGACCTCCACCAGCAGGTCGTAGCGGCGCTCCATCTCCTTCACGGCCCAGCCGAGGGCGTTCGCCGCCTTCTTCGGGTTGGTCACGGGAGCAGTGAGAAGGTGCGGAAGGCGCGCGTACTGTCCCATCTCGACCTGCTTCGGGTCGATGAGGATGAGGCGCACCTGGTCGGGGGTGGACCGCATGAGGAGCGACGTGAGGATCGAGTTGATGCCGCTCGACTTGCCCGCGCCCGTGGCGCCGGCGATCAGCATGTGGGGCGTGCTCGCCAGGTCCATGAAGACGGCGCGGCCGGCGATGTCCTTGCCGACGGCGACCTCGAGCGGGTGCGAGGCGGCCTTGGCCTCGGGCGACACCATGAGGTCACCGAGCGACACCAGCTGGCGTGACTCGTTCGGCACCTCGACACCGATCGCCGACTTGCCGGGGATCGGCGCGAGGATGCGCACGTCGGTGGCGGCCATGGAGTACGCGATGTCGCGGTTGAGACTGGTCACCTTGGCGACCTTCACGCCGGCACCGAGCTCCAGCTCGAAGCGTGTGACCGTGGGGCCCACGGTCATGCCGAGCAGTCTGGTCTCGACCCCGTGGGAGGCGAGTGCCTCCTCCAGCAGGCGGCCGCGCTCTGCGACGCGGGCCTTGTTCACCTCATGCACCTCGGTGAGCCCGAGCAGGTCCGTGCTCGGCAGCACCCACTCACCCGGGGATACCGGGACAGCGGTGTTGATGAGCGGATCGTCACCCCTGTGCTTCATGCCGGGCTTCTGGTGGAACTCGGGGTCGACAGGAGCCGACGCGGCGGGCTTGCGCAGCTTGCGCTCGGGCTTGGGTGCGGGTTCGTCCTCGGAGTAGTCGAAAATCTCCGGGGCCTCGCGCCTGCGGCGCGGTGCCGGTGCCTCCAGTTCGTCCTCCAGGTCGTACATGCCGGGCTGGCGCCGGCGTGTCTCGCCCCGCTCCTCGCGCGTGGCCATTGCCTCCTCTCGCGCCGCGTTCAGGCTGGCCGCGCGCTTGCGGACGACGTCGATCAACTCGGGCAGTGTGGTGTCGGTGATCAGCATCGTGCCGAGCACGCCGGCGGCGAGCAGCACCACGAGTGCACCCGCCCAGCTGACGGTGGTGCGGAGCGGCTCGCCGATGATGGCCCCGAACCACCCTCCGGCCTGTGACATGGCGTCGACGCTCGCGACGATCTTGTCGGCACCGTTGACGAGATGCAGGAAGCCGAGGATCGCGAGCACATTGATGCCCCACCCCACGGACAGCCTGACCCTGTGCTCCACGCTGCGGCGGCGCACCATGGCCACACCGATGGCGATCGAGATGACGGGGAGAGCGAACCGGCCGAGGCCGAACAGCCAGCCGAACGTCTTGTCGATACCGGTGCCGAGCGGGCCGGCCATGTGGGCGTACATGGACAGGACCAGGAGCAGGCCGAGGCTGACCAGTCCGATGCCCCAGAACTCGACCTCGCGCCCCTTGGCGACCTGGGCCAGTTGGGACTGGCCGTTGGAGGGTCGGCGGCTTCCGGCGGGAGGGGTCTTCACGCCTGAGCGACCGCGCGATCCGGGGGACGACGAACGAGAACCCTTGTCAGACATGTGGAAAAAGGTACTAGTGGGGTGTCCACAGGGGACGGATACCCCCGCCGGTGCTGGCGTTGCGGGCCTAGACGTACGCCTCGATGAGGCGGGGACCCCTCTGACCCATGGCGCCCGCAAACGCAGCCTCGAACTCCGCCACGTTCGTCGCCCGTGTGGCCTCCACACCCATGCCACGCGCGAGATCCACCCAGTTCAGTTCGGGGTTCCCGAGGTCGAGCATCGACTGCGCCTTCTCCCCTCCGCTGCCGGCACCGGTGCGCATGAGCTCAATCTGGAGGATCCCGTACGACCTGTTGGCGAAGATCACTGTCGTCACGTCGAGGCGTTCGCGTGCCTGGGTCCACAGGCTCTGCAACGTGTACATGCCGCCGCCGTCACCCTGGAGGCACAGCACCTTTTGCCCGCCCGCAGCGGCGACACCCGCACCCGTCGCGACGGGCAGGCCCATCCCGATGGAACCGCCGGTGAGCGAGAGCACGTCGTGGGGCACACCTGTCGCGAGCGCGGCGGAGGTGCCCCCACCTTGCGTTCCGCCCTCGCTCACCACGATCGAGTTCTCGGGCAGGTGCCGTGCGACCGCGCGACCGATCGCGAACTGGTCCCACTTGTCGCCGACGGTGTCGTCAACGCGGAACGGTGCGGTCACGGGATCGGCACCTGCGACACCGAGAGCATCCGCGAGGGCCTCGAGCGCGGCGGCACCGTCCTCGTGCGGGTGGGACAGATGCAGGAGTTCCGTGTGATCGGCCTTGCCGACGCTCGGCCGCCCCGGGTAAGCGAAGAACGTGACGGGTGGCTTGGTGTTCACCAGCACCAGCACGTCGAGCGGGGCGAGGAACTCGACAAGTTGCTCGGCGAAGTACGGCAGGCGCGTCACGGGCACGCGTCCTGCGCCGGTCTGCACCGCCGGTGCGAACGTGTCGGCCATCAGTGTGACGTTCCCCGCGGTCGCGACCCTGCCGGCAGCAAGGAGACCGCGTTCCTTGAGGGCGCCGCCGCGCATGAGGACCCCGACCTTGCGGCCGGATCTCACGGCATCCGCGACTCGGGCGACCGCGGCGTCTGCGGCCTGTGCGGGTCCGCTGACCGGCACGGCGGGGGCGGGGATGCCTCCTTCGTTCCACGCGACGTCAGCAGGAAGGATCAGCGTGGCGACCTGGCCGGGTGCCTGCATCGAGGCATGGACCGCGCGCGCCGCATCCGCACCGACGGACTCAGGGCTCGTCGCAGTGTGCACCCAGGCGGACACCGGGCGGGCGAAACCGACGATGTCGGACGCGAGCGGCGCGTCGTGCTGCAGGTGGTAGGTGGCATGGTCCCCGACGATGTTCACCACCGGTGTCTGGGCGCGCCTCGCGTTGTGCAGGTTGGCCAGGCCGTTCGCGAGCCCGGGCCCGAGGTGCAGGAGCGTCGCGGCCGGCTTGCCGGCGACGCGTGCGTACCCGTCCGCCATGCCGGTGACGACGCCCTCGAACAGGCCGAGGACAGGCCGCATGCCGGGGACGGTGTCAATGGCGGTGACGAGGTGCATCTCGGACGTGCCCGGGTTTGCGAAGCACACCTCCACCCCGGAGTCAACGAGAGTCTTGATGAGTGCCTGTGCCCCGTACATGGGCTCACCTTACGCCCGCGGCACCGTCCACCCGGAAGGCCGGCCGGGTCAGGTGGTCATCACGACGGGGACGATCATCGGCCGCCGCTTGGTGCGGTCGCTGACGAACTTGCCCGTGGCCCGGCGCACCTCGCGCTCGAGGTTGTCGATTTCGGTCACGCCGTCGCGCAGTGCGCGCTCCAGTGCGGCGCGGACGGCGTCCTCCGCCTCGTCGAGGAGGTCGTCGGCCTCGGGCGCGTACACCCAGCCCCTGGTGATGATCTCGGGGCCGGTGATGACCTCGTTCGTCTCGCTGTCGACCGTGGCGATGACGACAACCACGCCCTCCTCGGCGAGCACCCGCCTGTCGCGCAGCACGCCCTGGCCGACATCGCCCACGATGCCGTCCACGAACAGGTAGTGCGCGGGGATCTTGCCCACGAATGACATCCCCTTGTCGTCGAGCTCGAGCACGTCGCCGTCCGTGGCCTGCAGGACGGTGGAAGGCTCGGACCCCATCAGCACCGCGATCTCAGCATGGGCGCGCAGGTGGCGGTACTCACCGTGCACGGGCACGAACCATTCCGGCCGCACGATCGAGTGGTACGTCTTCAGTTCGTCTGCCTGGGCATGGCCGGTCGCGTGCACGTCGGCGATGCCGCTGTGCACGACCTTGGCCCCGGCGCGCATCAGGCCGTCGATCACGCGGTTCACGTTGCCCTCGTTGCCGGGGATCGCGTGGCTGGACAGGATGATCGTGTCGTCGTTGCCGACCTTCAGCCACTTGCTCTCGCCCCGTGACAACAAGGACAGTGCGGACATCGGCTCGCCCTGGGAGCCGGTGGAGATGACGCACACGCGCTCCGGCGGGAACTTCTGGATCTCCTCGACATCGATGAACACGGAAGCAGGCACGCTGAGGAGCTTCAGGTCCATCGCGAGACGAACGTTCTTCTGCATGCTGCGGCCCATCAGTGCGACCTTGCGGTCGTGCTCCTGGGCGGCCTCGATGATCTGCTGCACGCGGTGGATGTGGCTGGCGAAGCTGGCGGTGATGATGCGGCGGTCGCGGTGCTCGTGGAAGAGGTTGCGCAGCACGCCCCCGATGCTCCGCTCGCTCGGCGCGTGGCCGGCCTCCTCCGCGTTCGTGGAGTCGCACATGAGCAGGCGGATGCCGACGGTGCTCGAGAGCTCGCCGAGACGGGCCAGGTCCGTGCGCCGGTTGTCGACGGGCGTGAGATCCAGCTTGAAGTCGCCCGAGTGCACCACCACTCCCTGGTCGGTGTGGACGATGATCGCGTGGGCGTGCGGGACCGAATGCGTGACGGGCAGGAACTCCACGTCGAACCCGCCGATGTCGATCCGCTGGCCGTCGCGCACCTCGACCAGCCGGGTGCGCTTCAGCAGGCCGGCCTCCTCGATGCGGTTGCGGGCGAGCCCGAGGGTGACCGCGGAGCCGTACACGGGGAACTCGATGTCGCGCAGCAGGAACTGCAGTCCGCCCACGTGGTCCTCGTGGCCGTGCGTGGCCACGCAACCGACGATCCTCTCCGCGTTCTCGCGCAGGAAGGTGAAGTCGGGCAGGACGAGATCGATCCCGTGCATGTCGGCGTCGGGGAACATGAGCCCGCAGTCGATCATCAGCAGGCGGTCGTTCTGCTCGAGGACCATGCAGTTGCGGCCGATCTCGCCGAGACCGCCGAGGAAGTAGATGCGTACGGGGGATGCCATGCGGGTGCTCAGCGGAGGGCTGCGCGCGCCTTCTCGAGGTTCGCGTGCACCTGCGCGGCCCGCTCGGCGAGCCCTGCGGGCGGCGGGCCCATGGGCAGGCGGCACTCGCCCACGTCGAATCCGAGGTGGTTCATCATCACCTTGCTCGGGATCGGGTTGGGGTTGTCGTCCCCCGTCTCGAAGGCGTAGCTCTCGAGGAGAATGTCGTTCATCCGCCGCGCCTCCGCGACGTCACCCTTCTTGAACGACGTGATCATGCGCTGGTGCTCGGGCGCGCTCCAGTGCGTGGCGACACCGATGACGCCGGCGCCGCCGTACGCGAGGAACGCGAGCGTGAGGCCGTCGTCACCGCTGTAGAGCTCGAAACCTGCGGGGACCATCGACATCAGATTCGCGGTCTCGGCAGGGGCACCGGCGGCGTCCTTCAGGGCCCGCACGTTCTTGACCTCGTTCGCCAGTTTCGCGAGCGATGCGGTCGAGATCTTGCGGCCCGTCCGCACGGGGATGTCGTAGACCACGACCGGCAAGTGCGTTGCTCCTGCCATGGCGGTGATGTGGGCGACCAGGCCGGCCTGCGACGGACGGTTGTAGTACGGGCCGACCGCGAGGA
This sequence comes from Actinomycetota bacterium, assembly GCA_005788205.1. GTDB lineage: Bacteria > Actinomycetota > Acidimicrobiia > Acidimicrobiales > Ilumatobacteraceae > UBA2093. The sequence continues at coordinate 12,867 of SXYT01000008.1, forward strand.
TCCCGGCGGCACCGAGCGCGGTCACTTCCTTGGTCAGATGGACCGAGTGGGCGGTGTCGTTCGAGCCGCTTCCGGCGATCACGGGGATTGAGACCGCCTTGATGACGGCATCCCACAGCTCGAGTTTCTCGGCATCCGTCAGGGTGGAGGACTCACCGGTGGTCCCGGACACGACGAGCCCGTCGTTGCCGTTGTTCTCCAGCCACTTCGCCAGCCGGACTGCCTCGTCGATGTTGAGCGCGCCGTCCGTTGTGAACGGCGTGATCATCGCGGTGAGGACCTGCCCGAAAAGTGCCATTCCCCAAGTATTGCCCATGAGGGGGGTTGCGCCCCTCCCGTATCAACGGGAAGGGCGCCGACCTGTCAGGCCTGCTCGCCGATGGCGGGCATGTCCTTGCCGATCTCGAAGGCCAGGAACTCCTCGCCGGTGTCCTGCCAGTCCTCGAACTGGATGACCCCGAGCTCCTCGAACCTGCGGCGCAGCCACATGTCGTTGCGGTCGAGCAGACCGAGTTTCTTGCAGTTCGGGACGATCTTGGAGAACAGCATCTGCTGGAACATGACCCTGGTCGGGTCTGCCAGCGTGAGAGGGGCGATCTCCTTGGTGTTCACTCCGAGGCGGTCCCAGACCTCCTGCTGGAGGAACCGGTCGCGCATGCGCACACTGGCCTCGAACGCGAACTCCTGGCGCTCCTTGATCTCGGCGTCCGACATCCCGTCGTAGACCTCCTTCAGGCTGAGCACCCCGAACGCCACGTGGCGCGCCTCGTCGCTCATGACGTAGCGGAGCAGCTTCTTCAGCAGCGGCTCGTTCGTGAGCTGGTGGAGGAAGCCGAACGCGGCGAGGGCGAGCCCCTCGACCATGATCTGCATTCCGAGGTAGGTGAAGTCCCAGCGGCTGTCGTTGACGATGTCGTCGAGGAGCATCCGCAGGTGGGCATTGATCTGGTACTCGCCCCCGAGCTTCTCGTGCAGATAGCGACCGAAGACCTCCACGTGGCGCGCCTCGTCCACGACCTGGGTGCTCGCGTAGAGCTTGGCGTCGTACCACGGCACGGTCTCGGTGATCTTCGCGGTGCAGATGAGGGCCCCCTGCTCGCCGTGGAGGAACTGGCTGAGCTGCCAGCGGCGGCTCTCGATGCCGAAGTCGAGCCACTCCTTGTCGCCCCAGTGCCTGATCGAGGTGTCCGCATAGAGCGCGGGGTCCATGCCGGGTCCGAGCAACGCCTGGTCCTCGAACATGACCTTCTCCATGTCGACGTCGGTGTCCCACTCGAGGTCGGTGGTGCCGTTCCACTGACCGGTCTTTGCCTTCTCGTAGAGCTTGCGCAGGTTCGGGCGCGCGAGCGAGTAGTCCCAGGTGAAGACCGAGTCGGCGTTGTTCTTGACGACGTGCTCGACCGCATCCACGTCATGGTTCGTGACCGCGAGGATCGCCTCGATGTCGTTCAGCTCGTCACGACCGATCATTTCCTGGTTGGACTTCTCTGAGATGCTCACTGTGCTCTCGCTTTCTGTGGTGCTGTCGGGATGGTCAGGCCGGTTGGCCCGCCGTGCGGAACGCGGGCAGGAGGAAGGTCTGCACGAGACGTGCGACGCTTGCCCTGTCCGTCAGGTCGAAGATCTGTGATGGCGACAGGTAGTGCGAGATGGTGAGCCGCACCACGACGTCAATGATCTCTGCCGCCTCGGATGCGGGGATGAACCTGTCGGTGAAGGGCGTGATGAACCCGGTGGCCACGCTGATGATGCGGTCAAGACCGTCGAGCGTGAGGTCCCCGAGGGCGACACCGGGCTGGGTGGCGAGCAATGCGGCCAGTTCGGTGTCCTCGCGCAGCGCGCAGGAAGCCGCAACGATGACCCGCACGAGGAAGTCCTCCAGCGAGTCGGCCCCCTCCAGCCCGGCCCGGATGTCCGCGAAGAATTCCTCGATGGAGTCGCGGCGGACCGCATCGAAGAGGACGTCGCGCCCACCCGGGAAGACGCGGTAGAGCGTGGCGCGAGAGATCCCGGCCGACGTGCAGACGTCGTCCATGGTGACCTTGTCCCGTCCGATGGTGTGGAGACAGCCGCGGGCGGCGCGGATGACCGCCTGTTTGGCCTCGTGCGAGGGCACCTCGGTCGAGTCGCCAGCAGCATCGGAGATGACTGGCACCAACAACATGGTGAGACAATACGGTCGTCCGCGTCTCAAAGTCAACTAAGGCGATCAACTCCGGCCGCTGCAGAGGTCCCGGGCCCCTCCGGGCTCAGGCGTCGGGAAGCGCGTAGTCAGCGAACTGCTCGCGCAGGGTCTTCTTCGAGAACTTGCCCACCGAGGTCTTCGGGACCTCGGGGATGAACACCACGTCGTCGGGCAGCTGCCACTTGGCGAGGCGCGGCACCAGGTGCTCCACGACCTCATCCTTCGTGAGCGTCTCGCCGGGCTTCACCACCACGCACGCGAGCGGCCGCTCCGACCACTTCGGGTGCGGCACGCCGATGACCGCAGCCTCGGCGATCTTCGGGTGGGACATGAGCTCGTTCTCCACGTCCACCGACGAGATCCACTCGCCACCGGACTTGATTAGGTCCTTCGTGCGGTCCACCAGGCGGATGCGGCCCTTCGCGTCCACCACTGCCACGTCGCCGGTGCGCAGCCAGCCGTCGTCAGTGAAGCTCTCGCGCGACCGCGGGTCGTCGTAATAGTCAGCCGCGATCCACGGGCCGGCGCACTGCAGTTCGCCGCTCGACTCGCCGTCCCACGGGAGCGGGTTGGTGGTGCCGGGCTCCACGACGCGCATCTCCACGCCGAACGCGATGAGACCCACCGTGGTGCGCAGGTCCGCCTGCTGCTCCTGCGGGAGCGCACGGTCGGCCTTCAACAGCGTGCAGACGGCGGCGATCGGGCTGGTTTCCGTCATGCCCCAGGCCTGGAGGATCGGCAGGCCGGTCTGCTCTCTGTAGGCCTCACTGAGTGCCTTCGGCACCGCGGAACCGCCGCACGGGATGCAGCGCAGCGACGAGGTGTCCTTGCCCTTCAGCTCGGGCAGCACCGCCATCCAGATGGTCGGCACGCCGGCCGCGATCGTGACCTTCTGGTCAACGATGAGCCTCGCCACTGCGGGGCCGCTGAGGTCCGGCCCGGGCATCACGAGATCGGCACCGGACGCCACGCCCGCGTGGGCGAGGCCCCAGGAGTTCGCGTGGAACATCGGCACGACGGGCAGGATCACGTCGGACTCGCCGACACCGACGGAGTCGGTCATCATCGTGGCCATCGTGTGCAGGTACGTGCTGCGGTGCGAGTACACGACACCCTTCGGGTTGCCGGTGGTGCCGGAGGTGTAGCACATGCTCGCTGCCTGGTTCTCGTCCGTGATGGCGGGCCACACCGCAGGCTTCGACCTCGCGACCAGGTCCTCGTAGTCATGCACCTGCAGGCCGGGCACGGATGCCGGCGCGGCCCCCTTTCCGTCGTTCATGAAGACAAGGTGCTTCACCGTGGTGAAGGTCGGCACCAGCGGCTCGAGCAGCGCCCACAGCGAGGTGTCACAGAAGATGATCTCGTCCTCCGCATGGTTCGCGATGTAGGTGAGCTGCTCCGGAAAGAGACGGATGTTGAGGGTGTGCAGGACGCGGCCGCTGCACGGTGCCGCGAAGTAGAGCTCCAGGTGGCGGGCGGTGTTCCACGCGAACGTGGCCACGCGCCCCGTTGCGGAGATACCGAGGGTGTCGAGGGCGGAGGCGATCCTGCGCGTGCGGTCGGCCCACTCGCCGTAGGTCACCCTCTCGATGCCCGTGGCGGTCGCCGTTGTCACCGTCTTGTCGCGGTGGTACTTCTCCGCACGGTCGAACAGGTAGTTGATCGTCAACTGGGTCGGCTGCATCAGGCCCTTCATGGACTCCCCCATCTCGTGAGCGGGCTCCGCGCCCGTGCGGCACACCGTACCAACCGGTCCCTGGCGGAAAAAAGGTCGCGGACCCCGATACCGTGCCCATGGTGCGCAGGGCCCTTGTCATCTTCACTGCGTTCCTGTTCACGATCGGGACCATCGGCACGAACATGGGGCCGGCCCTCGTGGACGAGCGGCCCCTGCTGACTCTCGCCCTCAGTTCCCGCAACAGGAACCTGCTCGGGTCCATCCCGTACGTCGACGCAGTCACGTTCTTCGGCGTGGGTTTCGTCCGCCTCATGGTGGCGGCCATGACCCTGTTCTTCGTGGGTCGCTGGTACGGCGAGCGCGCGCTCGCATGGACCGAGTCCCGGGTGGGCGAGATGCCGAGGATCTACCACGCCATCGAACGGATCACCCGCAAGGCCGGCTGGCTGGCGGTCTTTCTCATGCCGGGCTCGAACATCGTCTGCCTGCTGGTCGGGCACCTGAAGATGGCGCCGCGGAGGTTCGCGGCCCTGGCCGCCGGCGGAATAGTCGTGCGCCTGGTGGTGTTGTGGTTCGGTGGGAAGCAAGTCGAGGACCAGATCGAGTCTGTCGTCGGCTGGATCAACGACTACCAGTGGTGGATCGTCGGGGGCCTCTTCGCCGTGACGTTCCTCCAGAGCGCCAGGCGGAAGTCACCTGATCTCCCCGAAAAGACCGCGGACCACTCGGACTGACGGCACAACCCAGCAACACAAACAGAAAGACACGACATGGCACAGACAGCATTCGGCGGAAACCCGGTCAACACGGTGGGGGATCTCCCCGTGACCGGCAAGTCACTGCCCTCCTATTCGCTCACCGGCGGCAATCTCGCCGACTTCGACCACTCGGCGTTCGCCGGCAAGCGCGTGGTGTTCAACATCTTCCCGAGCGTCGACACACCCGTGTGCGCGAACAGCGTGCGCAAGTTCAACGAGCTCGCCTCGTCGCTCGACAACACCGTGGTGGTGTGCGTGTCGGCTGACCTGCCCTTCGCCCAGGGACGCTTCTGCGGGGCCGAGGGCCTCAGCAACGTCCAGACGGCATCCTCGTTCCGCACCGACTTCGGCAAGGCGTTCGGCGTCGGCATGAACGAAGGTGCCTTCGGCGGGCTACTCGCGCGCGCCGTCGTGGTTGCCGACGAGAAGGGCAACGTGGTGCACTCCGAGCTCGTCCCCGAGATCAGCCAGGAGCCCGACTACGACGCGGCCGTCAAGGCGCTCAGCTGACCACAGCCGCCATGTGGAGAGCCCGTCCCGCAAGGGGCGGGCTCTTTGCTTTTGCGGGGTTTGCTCCCGCGCAACCGGCCGGCTCGTTCAGAGGAGCGAGTCGATGCCGGTGGTGAAGCGGTCGGGCAGGCCGGCCACCTTCCTGCACGCGAGGACCACCCCCGGCATGAAGGACACCCGGTCGTTGGAGTCGTGCCTGATGACGAGTGTCTGTCCCGCGGTGCCGAGGATGACCTCCTGCGACGCAGTCATGCCGACCATGCGCACGCCGTGGACACGGATCCCACCGGGGCCGACGCCGCCGCGCGCACCCGGGACCACCTCGTGCTTGGTGGGGTCTGCCGCCCACTCGTCTGACGCGGCCGCCATGCGGCGTGCCGTGGCCATCGCGGTGCCGCTGGGGGCGTCGGCCTTCGCGTTGTGGTGGAACTCGATGATCTCTGCCGTCTCGAAGTAGGGCGCCGCCTGCTCGGCGAACTTCATCATGAGCACCGCGCCGATGGCGAAGTTCGCGGCGACCAGGCAGTTGCTGCCCGTGAACGCGGAACGGAAGGACGCCAAGTCGTCATCGGTGAACCCTGTGGTGCCGACAACGGCGTGCATACCGTGGAGTGCGAGCCACGGCAGGGTGCTGCGCGCCGCCTCCGCGACCGTGAAGTCAACCACGACCTCGGCGCCGGCGTCGGCGAGTGCCTTCAGTTCGCTCCGCACGGTGAGCCCGTGGACAGAACCGCCGCCACCGACGACGTCGATGGCGGCGACAAGCTCCAGGCCCTCCGCCGCGGCGACTGCGTCGCACACGGTGGCGCCCATGCGTCCTGCGGCCCCGACAACTCCCACTCTCGTCATGGGGGTCACCGTAGCCGTCTGGTCATCTAGCGGCGACGACGGTTGCGGTCGCCTCCGCGGCCGCCGCGGTCATCACGGCCACCACGGTCATCACGGCCGTCGCGGTCATTGCCGCCGGAGCGTCCGCCCGGGCCGAGATCACCGAGCTCGTTTGCGATCTCGCTGTCGAACTCGTCCTCGAAGGACACTTCGACGACGTCGCTCCCGCCACGCTCGCTGCGGTCGTTGCCGCCACGGTCGTTGCGGTCGCTGCCGCCACGGTCGTCGCGGTCACGGCGCTCGGAGCGCTCGCCGCGGTCACGGCTGTCACGGCCGCCGCGGTCACGGCTGTCACGGCCGCCGCGATCACGATCACGGCCGCCGCGGTCGTCACGGTCACGGCGCTCGGAGCGCTCGCCACGGTCACCGGACTGGTCGAAATCGACGTTGTCGTAACCCTCGCCGACGGGGGTCAGGCTGACCTTGCCCTTGTCGTCGATGTCGTCGAC
>SXYT01000071.1 GCA_005788205.1 Actinomycetota bacterium
CGGCGGGGACGGCCGGCGAACAGCCGGACTTCAGCCGATGGTCACGGTCGTCAGGTCGTTCCCCACGGTGACAGTCCCCGTGTAACCACCATCGCGCGCGTCGCGCTCGAACTTCTGGGCCTCTTCGACCGACCCGGGTGACGGAATGAGGTGAGTGAGCAGCAGGTGCTTGACGCGGTGCTTCTCTGCGAGTTCACCGATGGCAACAGAGTCAGCGTGGTAGTCGAAGATGTTCTCGATCCATGTGCCCGCAATGGCCTTCTGCATCGCCCTCTTGCGGCATGCCTCGTGGACGAGCACGTCGGCACCCGCAGCCATGGAGAACACTTCCTCGCACGCCCGCGTGTCCCCGGAGATGACCACGGTGCCGTCGGCAGTGGTGACCCGGTAGGCCACTGCGTCCAGCACTGGCTCGTGGTGGACGGCCACTGCCTCGACTCTCACTGATCCGTCGGTGGATTCCCACACCACCGTCGGCACGGTTGACGGCACGAAGGAGCGCACGTCCAGACGGAGGTCCACGTTGCCCGTGTGCTCCTTCCGGACGTGGATGTCATCGTCGAAGGCATCCATCATCCGCTCGACGTACCGCTGTGCGGAGCCGGTGGGGGTGACGATCGGCAACGGACCCGCCTCGGCCAGGTGCTCCTGCACCCAGCGCGTCAGCACGACATCAGGAATGTCCACCACATGGTCGCTGTGGTAGTGGGTCACGAAGAGCGCCGTCAGTTCCGTTGGCGAGACACCCGCCTCGATCATGCGCAGGACGGTCGCGCGGCCAGCATCGAACTGCAGGGACACCGCGCCGTGTCGCACGAGGACACCGGCACCGGCCCGTCCGGGAGTTGCATGTGGCACCCCGGTTCCCGTCAAAATCACCGTTGTGCTCATGCGGCCAACCTACGACAGTCGGTCACCGCGGCGAAAACGCACCGTGTGCGCCGGCGGCGTCAGTCCTTCGGCGGGACGTACGTGGAGAGGAAGTTGCCGAGACGGCCGATGGCCTCGGTCAGGTCCTTCGCCCACGGCAGCGTGACAATGCGCAGGTGGTCGGTGCTCGGCCAGTTGAAGCCGGTGCCCTGGACCACGAGCACGTGCTCGGCGCGCAGGAAGTCCAGCACGAACCTGCGGTCGTCCTTGATCTCGTACATCTCGGGGTCGAGACGCGGGAACACGTAGAGGGCGCCCTTCGGGACCACGCACGACACTCCCGGGATCTGGTGCAGCGCCTCCACGGCGGCGTCGCGCTGGGCAAGCAGGCGCCCACCCGGCAGCACGAGGTCCTTGATGCTCTGGCGCCCGCCGAGCGCGGTCTGGATCGCGTACTGGGCCGGGTGGTTCGCGCACAGTCGCATGTTCGTGAGCATGTTGATGCCCTCAATGTACGAGGCGGCGTGCTTGCGCGGGCCGGTGACGACCATCCAGCCGCTGCGGAAGCCGGCCAGGCGGTACGCCTTGGAGAGGCCGTTGAAGGTGAACACCAGCGCGTCGGGCGCGAGCTCGGCGAACGTCTGGTGCACGGCGTCGTCGTAGAGGATCGTGTCGTAGATCTCGTCGGCGAAGACGATGAGGTTGTGCTCCACCGCGATGTCAGCGATCTCACGTAGCACCTGCCTCCCGTACACCGCGCCCGTGGGGTTGTTCGGGTTGATGACCGCGATGGCCTTCGTGTTCTTCGAGATCTTCGACCGGATGTCCTCCAGGTCAGGGTTCCAGCCGTCAGCCTCGTTGCACAGGTAGTGCACGGGTCGCCCGCCGGCGAGGCTGGTGGACGCCGTCCAGAGCGGGTAGTCGGGCGCGGGGATAAGCACCTCGTCACCCTCGTCCAGCAGGGCGTTCAGGGCCAGCTGGATGAGCTCGCTCACGCCGTTGCCCAGCCACACGTCGTCGGGGTCGGTGATATCGATGCCGCGCTCCTGGTAGTGCTGCACCACCGCGGTGCGCGCGCTGCGGATGCCCTGGGAGTCGCTGTAGCCCTGGGACTGGGGCAGGTGACGGATCACGTCGACCAGGATCTCCGGCGGTGCCTCGAACCCGAACGGGTGCGGGTTGCCGATGTTCAGCTTCATGATCCGGTGGCCCTGCTCCTCCAGGCGCTTGGCCTCCTCCAGCACCGGGCCGCGGATGTCGTAGAGGACGTTCTCCAGCTTCGCTGACTGCTTGATTTCCTCGATCATCGTCCTGTGTCCCCGTGCCGTGCCGTCAGCGGAAGTTCTCGAAGTAGCGGCTGGGTGTCGGCCCGCGCTGGCCCTGGTACTTGGAGCCCTTCGCGCCGGAGCCGTAGGGGTTCTCCGCGGGCGACGTCATCTTGATGAAGCTGATCTGGCCGATCTTCATCCCCGGGTACAGGGTGATCGGCAGGTTCGCCAGGTTCGCCAGCTCGAGAGTGACGTGGCCGTCGAAGCCGGCGTCGATGAAGCCGGCGGTGGAATGGATGACGAGACCGAGACGGCCGAGCGAGCTCTTGCCCTCCACGCGCGCCACGAGGTCGTTCGGCACGGCGACGCGCTCGAGCGTGCTGCCGAGCGCAAACTCGCCGGGGTGCAGCATGAACGCCTCGCCCTCGGGCACCTCCACCAGTTCGGTGAGCCCGGTGAGGTCCTGCTTCACGTCCAGCACGGCGGCCGTGTGGTTGCGGAACACGCGGAACAGGTTCGACACCTTCACGTCGATCGAGGACGGCTGGACGCAGGACTCGTCGAACGGCTCGATGATGATGCGGCCCGCGGCAATGTCGGTGCGCAGGTCACGGTCGGAGAGAATCACGGGGGAAACCCTACCGAAACGGGCAGTTCGGGCCCGTGGGATTATGCGGCTGTGCGGAGGAAACGGTGCCATTGCTAGCCTTTGGCTCCACCCGCGGGTGTAGTTCAATGGCAGAACATCAGCTTCCCAAGCTTATTTGGTGAAGTGAAAGAGCGTTTGTTTGTGGGGGTTTCCGCGAAATCCTTCCCAGGTGCCATCCCAACTTTTGCGCTGAAATCTTGGATCGGTGACCATATTCCCAGGTGCAGTTGGGAATAGCTCAAGAACAAAGCCTCCCCATCAAACTCGTAATTCGCCCACTGGGACCTCAACCGTGCGCAGATTTGAGCCAGCTCGTTTCACAAACAGCGCTTAACGCGTTGTGCTTAGAAGAGTCTTGGCTTGTCCTGTTCAGCCACCAAGCGGTCATTCGCAATTTGTACATAGTCCGGATTCAGTTCGAATCCGATGAATCTCCGACCATTTCGAAGGGCAGCGACTCCCGTTGTGCCGCTACCTGCGAATGGATCTAGCACTAAGTCATTCTCTTTCGAAGAAGCTTTGACCATCCGCTCAATAATCTCAAGTGGCTTTTGCGTCGGGTGGTCGGTTCTCTCAGAGTGAATGCGGTGCAGTCGCGAAACACTCCAAACGTCCTTAGGGTTGTATCCCACTTCTAGCCACTTCTTACCCACAAAAATTGAACGCGACCTTGCCTTCTTGGTCTCTTCGTCATACGGAATTCGAACAGCGTCAAGGTCAAACGTGTAGCCCGACGATTTCACAAAGAGCCCGATGTTGTCGTGCACCGAACTGAACTTTCTCGTTGAACCACCCATGCTTGGGACTCGGCGATCCCAAATGATCTCATTGATCATTGTCATTTTGGTTTTCAGATACCCAAAGATTTCAGGACTGAATTTCCAAGTCGCAAATACGTAGAAGGAGGCTGTGTCCTTCATTTTTGGCACGAGAAGATCAATCCACGCGAATGTCCACTCAAGAAATTCGTTGGACTGCCTTCTGTCAGAGTCGTTTCCGAAGTCTTTGCCCAATGAATATGGCGGATCCGCAATGACTAGATCAATCGATCCATCGTCAAGCTCGCTGATCAACGAAAGAGCGTCACCAAGAACGACCAGGTCATCAAGATTCATTTCAGCCTCAACGTCTTTGAGCTCTCGCGGAGAGCCTCCATAAATTCGTCGCGAGTCCGAAATTCAGGAGTGTGACTGTAGAAGGCCTGGATCTTGTCGTTCGTCGGATTCACGTAGAGCGGAAGAAACTGAGGGCTGAACACAATCATATCCGTCTCCTCAAAATGAATTCGTCGATTTGCATGCGCGGTATCAAATCGGATTCCTATACACGCGTAGTAGAGGCGATAATCGGGCACATCGCGATACCGCTCGTACAACTTCACTACTGCGCTGATGTCATTCTTATTTGCCTTCTTGTCCACTTGATGTGACTTGATATTTACGTAGTACCTGACGCCTTGACTTACGAATTCGATGTCGTGCAACTCAGTATCAGGGAGTTCGTAATTGACCTCTGAAATGCCGATTTCTGAATCATTGGCCCTTATGGACTGACAAACAACTTGCTCGACAAGCCAGCTGACGCTCCTAGTATGTGGTTTAAGTCCGTACGGAAGAGCTTCTGCTGTTGTGACATCAAAGCTTGAAAAAAGCTTGAGTGCCTTTGTGAAGACTTGCTTCACATCATCGACCTCCCGCTTCACAAGTGCTATGTCATCTGGCATATTTGGTCCTGGAGGTAGTTTCCGACGACTGAGTCACTGTCTGGATGCGAACTCTCGACGGAAGTCGAGGAACCGCAATCTAGCAATTGACTGCGGCATGGAAGCTCCCGATCAGGCCTCGTCAAGGTCTCTGAGACTGATCATCCAACGACCCAACTCACCCCAAGTTTGCTGGCACGAATTGAAACGCGCTGTTACCCTAAGTGTGGCTCAAATGCTGATCACGCGGGTGTAGTTCAATGGCAGAACATCAGCTTCCCAAGCTGAGAATGCGGGTTCGATTCCCGTCACCCGCTCCAATGGCACCGTTCGCAATGCTCACGCGGACCAAGTGACAGCTCCGGCCGCGGGGAAATCCAATTCTCGTGGCCAGATCCCGTTTGCTGCTGGCGTGATTACGCTTGGCATGGTCGGGATGTTCGTGATGTGCCGCGCCCGGAGCCAGCCTCGGCAATGAGCGGTGCGGGGGTGAACCGGCCGACAACCAACCATGACAAAAGGGAGGCACCCATTGCCTGATGGCGAATCCCCGCTCTTGCCCCGGCTCAAGGCCCGCGATGCAGCTGCATGGGCTGAGTTCTACGACCGCCACGCTGCCGGTCTGCGTGCATACATACGCCGGATCGGCGGAAGAGACCCCGATGACCTGCTGGGCGAGACCATGGTGCAGGTGGTGCGCGACATCCACCGGTTCGCCGGCACCGACGCCGAACTACGGGCCTGGCTCTTCGGGGTGGCGCGGCACCGGGTGATCGATGCTGCACGACGGCGGAAGACCCGGCCCTCTGTGGTCGAGGCTGAGGACAGAGACCTGCCGGCGCCGGAGCAGGAGTTCGCCATGCCCGACCGGGAGACCTTGTCGGCGCTTCTTGACTCTCTCACCGACGACCAGAGGGAAGTCGTGTGGTTGCGCTTCGGCGCGGACCTGTCCGTGGAAGAGACGGCAAGGACCGTGGGCAAGACCCCGGATGCCGTGGCTGCCCTGACCCTGCGGGCTCTGCGCAGGATGCGAAGACTGGCTGGCCGGTAGTTCTTCGGGCCCCACAACCGCCCCGAACGGCAGTTCAGGGATTTCCCGGGGAAAAATCGGTACACCCGTCATCCATCGGAAGTCCCGCGCGCTGTACGAGTCATGGCAACTGACCAGAACACCCCCCAGGACCCCGAGACCCAGATCGCCGACGGCATCCGCAGTCTCGGGCAGCGCGAATCCGTCCCGGTCGACGACCTCACCCGGCAGCGCCATCTGAAGGCCATGACGAATGCCGGCGCACAGCCCTGGCGCAGGTTCGTCGCGACTGCCGCTGCAGCCGCGATCATCGCCGTCGTCTCGGCTGCCGTGGCAGCCAACAATGACCCCGCACCCGCAATCGTCGCAGGCGGTGCCCGGCCCGCGAGCGGCGACCTGCAGCCCCTTCGCCAGGTCAACGACATCTCCGCAGTTCCGTTCGAGCGTTCCGAGGACTACGTGATCCTGACGGTCGACGCATCACGCGCATCTGCAGTCGCACAGGAACTCTTCGCCGCGACGGGCACCGATGCCGCCGTCGTCGGCAGGAACGATGCCGGCACGACATTCGTGGTGCCCGCGTCTGCCGCACAGGCGCTCGCCGACACCTCGGGCATCATTGCCACACCCGACACCCCGGTCAAGGCCACCGTCCAGCAGAACCCTGTTCCTTCGTGGGGTCTCGACCGCCTCGACAGCGCCACGCTCGATAACTCGTACAACTACCTGAGCACCGGTGCAGGTCAGTACGCCTACGTCATTGACACGGGCGTGTATTCGGGCCACAACGAGTTCGACGGCCGGGTCACGCCCGGCTACACCGCAGTCTCGGACGGCAAGGGCACCGAGGACTGCAACGGCCACGGCACGCATGTTGCCGGGACCATCGCAGGCGAGAACTACGGCGTCGCGAAGTCCACCTCTGTCGTCGCTGTCCGGGTTCTCGACTGCACAGGCTCCGGATTCTCCTCGTCTGTCGTTGCCGGGATCAACTGGGTGATCGCGAGCCATCCTGGCGGCGCGGGAATCATCAACCTCAGTCTGGGCGGACCGGCAAACACTGCAGTCGACCAGGCTGTTGCCGATGCAACCGCCGCCGGTCTCGTTGTTGTCGTTGCAGCGGGCAACTCGGGGGACGACGCGTGCTCGTACTCACCCGCACGAGCACGATCTGCCCTCACGATCGGCGCCATCGACAAGACGAACGGCAGGGCCGGCTACTCGAACTACGGCGGCTGCGTCGACATGTGGGCACCTGGTTCGCAGATCGTCTCGGCCGGAATCTCGGGAGCCGGTTCGTCGGCCACTCTGTCCGGCACCTCCATGGCTGCTCCCCATGTCGCCGGGCTTGCCGCACGGCTGCAGCAGGCGCGCCCGGGCATGAGCACGGCTCAGATCACCTCGGTGCTGACGCAGTCCAGCCTTGCCGCGGACCCCGCGGCCATCCCCGTCGTCGAGTTCGACGAGGCGCCCGACTTTGCGACGCCCGAGACCTCGACCACGGTGGTCGACACCACCACCACCGAGGTCGTGACGACCACCACGGATGCTGCAACGACGACCACCGTCGCAGTCGCACCCACCACGACCGTGACCGCACCGACCACCACGGCGCCCCGCACCACGGTGCCCCGCCGCGGTGATGACGGCGAGGGAGACACGAAGGGTCGCAAGCCGGCACCCCGGCCGAGAGAGTTCTCGCTGAGGTTCGACGAGGAGCGGACCCGCAACGCCCTTTCCGCAGCGTGGGTTGACGACGGCACCCCGGATTCGTACCGCATCGACTGCACCCGACTGTCCGGTGGCGTGAATGCCCCGGTGGAGACCTCCATCAACTTCGACAGGTCCGCGGTCACCACCGTGGACAAGAACAAGCGCCGCTCCACCCTGTCGGTCACCCCGGCAGCCGGCTCGCGATGCTGGATTGTCGCCACCCTCGGGTCAGTGACGAGCGCACCGAGCAACCCGGCCATCATCCCGCCCTCGAAGAAGCGTGACGACCGACCCGTGGTCACGACCACCACAGTGGCGCCGGCCCCCACGACGACCACGGTGGTCGTCGCCCCGACGACGACAGAACCAGTGGTGACCACCACAGTCGCCCCGCCATCCGGTGGGTCGCCGACCACCACGGTCGTGGTGACGTCGAAGACGACCCCACCGAGATCCGTCCCGAAGACCACGACCACGGTCAAGAAGAAGAACCCGTAGGGCAACCGCAACCCCTCGTGTCATGGCTGGACGACAGTCCACGACGGACCCGGGGCGGTGGCGGGTCGGACCTGGGGCCGAGCCGGCGATGAATATGGTGTGACCATGGAACGAGACGCCGGGCCGCACGACTTCGGGTCACTCGACCGCGCCTGGCTGGAGTCGAAGTCCGGCAACAAGTGGCGCAAGCACGCACCGCTGCTCCCCGCCTGGGTGGCGGACATGGACTACCGCCCGGCACCCAAGATCACGGCACACCTGCAGTCGGTGCTGGACCTGGGCGACCTCGGGTACCCCGCCCGCGACGAGAAGAACCGCACCCGTGCGGTCGGTGCGTTCGTGCACCACATGGAGCGGCGCCACGGCTGGTCACCGGACACGGACCGCATCCGCGAATGGAATGACGTGGTGCAGGCCGTCCAGGCGGTGCTGCACGTGGTCACGTCCCCCGGTGACGGCGTGGTCGTGCACGTGCCGGCGTACCCGCCGTTCTTCTCCGCGATCGAGCAGACGGGGTGCCGGATGGTCCCCGTGCCGGCCCGCATCGAGCACGGTGCGGTCTCGTTCGACCACGACGCCCTCGACAGCCTGCTCTCGCGCGAGCCGGCTCGGGTGATGATCCTGTGCAACCCGCAGAACCCCACCGGCCACGTGTTCACGCGCGCCGAGCTGGAGCACCTCGCCGACATCGCGGCGCGGCACGGGCTCATCATCATCAGCGACGAAATCCATGCAGACCTCGTGCACGACGGCCGCACCCACGTGCCGATGGCAACGGTCCCCGCGGCCGCGGGACGCACCGTGACCGTCACGTCTGCGTCGAAGTCGTTCAACCTGGCGGGGCTCCGCTACGCAGTCACGCATTGCGACGCCGAGCAGGTCGAGGCCGGGTGGGCACGGCTCCCCGACCATCTCTTCGGTGCCACAAACATCATGGGTGCCGAGGCCGCATGGGCCTCATGGACACTGGCCGGTGGCTGGCTGGACGACGTGGTCGCCCACCTGGGACGGATGCGCGACCTCACCCTGGAACTCGTCGCGGCGCACCTGCCCGGCGTGCGGGTCCACCGGCCCGGGGCCACGTACCTGGCGTGGCTCGACTGCCGGGAAACGCCGATTGCCACCGACCCCTACGCGGCTTTCCGCGCGGCAGGGGTGGAGACAAGCGAGGGCACCGGGTTCGGCCCGGGCGGTGAGGGACACGTGCGCCTGAACTTCGCGACATCCCCCGCCCTGCTGGAGGAGATCGTCTCCCGCATGGCCGGCGCGCTGCGCTGACCCCCGAGAGGGTCGTCAGGGTTGCACGACCGCCCAACCGCGCCGCTGCAGTTCGGCCGCCAGTTCCTCGGAGGGCACCTTGGCGAGCGAGCGCGACGCTGACGGTTTGGCGGTTGGCTTCTGGCGCGGGACAACAGGTGCCGCGGCCGGCTCGGGCAGCTGACCCGCTGCTTCGGCGGCCTCGGCGAGCTCGGCCTCTTCCTGGAGGCGTGAGATGAACTCGTCGGCTTCATCGCGGGTGAACTTGCCGCCGGCCTGGCGCTGCGTGAACCCCATCGGGCCCCGCGCGTCCTTGAAGTCAGCGTGGCCGGCCGCGACCAGCAGCTCGAGGAGTTCCTTCACCTGCTTCGCTGACGCAGGGGGACCGGAGGGCTGACCGAATGCCATCCCCCGACAGTACAGAGGGGGTTGTGCGCAGAAGCGCCGGTGCCTACTGAAGCAGGCTTGCGACTGCCCACACGGCCGCGACCAGGCCGACGAGTGACATCACGATGCTGCGCGCGACCGGTGCCTTCGTCAGGTCGGTCTCTGCCCGCGCCACCTGCGGTGGCTTGATGACAGCGAGCAGGTTGCCCACGAACAACGCGCCGCCGAGGGCGAGCACCAGCCAAGCGAGAAGGTTCTCCCCGAGGAACACGCCTACCTCGCCGGGTTCTGGAACTGGGTGAACTGGCTCACGAACAGCAGTTTGACAAATCCCACGGGGCCGGAGCGGTGCTTGGACAGCGTGACTTCGGCCCAGCCACGCTCCTCCAGAGGAACATCCGGGTTGTTGATCTCCGCACGGTGCAGGAACATGACCGTGTCAGCATCCTGTTCGATGGCCCCGGACTCGCGAAGGTCAGACAGCTGCGGCCGCTTGTCGGAGCGCTGCTCGAGACCACGGCTCAACTGGCTGAGTGCCACCACCGGCAGCGAGAACTCGCGCGCCAGAAGTTTCAGGCCTCTGCTGATGGCGCTGATCTCCAGCTGGCGGTTCTCGGTGACCGCACCGCCGCCTCCCATGAGCTGCAGGTAGTCGACGACCACGAGCGCGGGCCTCATGGCGGCAGTCATGTTCACGCGGCGGAGTTTCTGGCGGATCTGCATCACGGTGATCTGCGGGGTGTCATCGATGTAAAGCGGGACGTCCAGTTGGCCCGTTGCGTGCACGATGCGGCTCCACTCGGCATCGGAGAGGTTGCCTGTGCGCAGATGGTCGGACTCCACCTCGGCCTCTGCAGAGAGGATGCGCTGGGTGAGTTCCGTGGCACTCATCTCCAGCGAGAAGAACAGCACCGGGCGACCGGTCTTCTTGGCAACGTTCACAGCCATGCCGAGCGCAAATGCCGACTTGCCCATCGCGGGGCGCGCCCCGACAATGTTCAGGGTGCCGGGCTGGAGACCCGCTAGCAGGCGGTCAAGTTCGTAGTAACCGGTGGGAACGCCCGTGATCTGCTGCTTGGCCTCGTAGCGGTCCTCGAGAATCTTGGTCAGCTGGCCGGTGAGGTCGTGCAGCTTCTGCAGAGTGTCCGTCATCTGCTCGTCACCGAGACCGAAGACGATCTGCTCGGCCTGGTCGATGGCGGTGCGCACGTCGGCCGGCGCGGAGAACCCGATGTCGGCGATCTGGGTCGCACCGCGGATGAGCCGGCGCAGCACGGAGGTGTCCTTGACGATCTGGATGTAGCGACCGGCGCTCGTGACCGATGGTGTGGCGTTCTGGAGCTCGAGCAGCGTGTCGAGGCCTCCGAGGTCATCGAGCATGCCCGTGCGGCGCAGTTCATCCGCCACCGTCACGGGGTCGACGGCCTGTGCGCTGGACGCGAGCGCACGGATCGACGCGTACACGTTCTGGTGCGCGGGCTTGTAGAAGTCCGACGGTTGCAACTGGCGTTCGATGGCAAGACCGATGGCGCTCTCGTCCAGCATCATTGCGCCGAGGAGTGACGCTTCCGCGTCCACGTTGTGGGGCGGGATGCGACTGTCCGAACGGGTCTCACGCGAGCCGCGGAACTCGCGCTGTTCGCGCATCTCGCGGGGTTCGTCAGACACAGTCATAGGAGAGGACTACCTTGCCGTGAACTGCCTGTGGATTGCTAGTGGAAAACCCTGCGAAATCATTGTGGAAAGGGCTGGGGACGACCGGGCCCATCTGTGGACAACGACCGGGCCCAGCCCTTTGCCTGGTTCGCGGGTCCCGGCAATCAGCCGACGACGTTGATCTTGATGGTGCACTCCACGTCGGCGTGCAGGCGCACGACCGCGGTGTGGTTGCCCGTGGTGCGGATGGGCTGAGCCACGACCTTCTTGCGGTCGAGGGTGACACCGGCCTGGGTGGCAAGCGCACCTGCGATGTCACTGGTGGTCACGGACCCGAACAGTCGGCCCTCGTTGCCGGACTTCGCCTTGATGGTGAAGGTCTTGGTGGTCAGGGCCTCGGCCACGTTGCGGGCGGACTCACGGTCCGCCGCCTCGCGGAGGTCACGGCGGCGGCGCATGGCATTGGCCTGGGCGACGGCACCGTCGGTGGCCAGGAAGGCCAGGCCGCGCGGCAGAAGGTAATTGCGGGCGTGACCGTCCGCGACAGTGACAATGTCACCGCGGCGGCCGACACCAGCGATGTCCTCACGGAGAATGACGTTCATGATCAGGCCTCGACTTCTTCAGTGACGGTCGGTTCCTCGACGAGGTCTGCCTCGGGCTCGAAACCGGTGGGGATGGCGGCGTCCTCCAGCTCGAGCACGCCCTCTTCCTCGCGGCGGTCGGCACCGGCGCGCGGTGCGCGGGTGCTGACGGTGCGCTTCGTGTACGGCAGGAGCGCCATCTCACGGGCGTTCTTGATCGCGTTGGCCACGTCCCGCTGTTCCTGGACGCTGACACCGCTGAGACCGCGACCGCGGATTTTCGAGCGGTCAGTCATGAACTTCTGCAGGAGGGAGACGTCCTTGTAGTCGATGTACTCGACTTTCTCGATCTTGAGCGGGTTCGCCTTCTTCTTGAACTTGCGGTTCGTCTCGCGGGCGCTGCGGGCCTTGTTCTTCTTGCTGGTCATTGTGCTGGTTCCTTGTGAACGATGGGGTGTCTACGGATGGATGTGGGGATCAGAACGGCTCTTCGTCGCCGAGGTACTCGCCGCCAGCGTTGCCGCCGCCCGAGTTGCCGCGGTTGCCGCGGTCTCCGCCGCCGCCACCGCCGGCGTTGCCGCCGCCGCCCTCGCGGGGGGTGCGCTCGACCTGGGCGGTCGCCCAGCGAAGGCTGGGGCCGACCTCATCGGCATTGATCTCGATGGCGGTGCGCTTGTCACCCTCACGGGTGGTGTACTCGCGTTGCTCGAGGCGACCGGTGACGACCACCCGCATGCCCTTTGTGAGCGTGGCGGCCGCGTTCTCGCCCATCTGGCCCCAGGCCACGATGTTGAAGTACGAGGTCTGTTCCTGCCATTCGCCGTTCTGCTGGTAGCGGCGGCTGACGGCCAGACCGAAGGATGCGACTCCGCGTCCACCGGTGGTGAAGCGAAGTTCTGGATCGCGGGTCAGATTGCCCACGAGAGTGACGGTGTTGTCTGCCATTGGAGGCTCCTTGTGTGTCGTTATTCGAAGGGCGGGTGCCCGATCGGGCGGCCTAGGCCGCCGAGGTCATGCCGCGGCGGGCGGCTTCCGTGTCCGGGAGACGGAGCAACTTGTGGCGCAGGACGTCGTCGGAGAGGCGGAAACCGCGCTCCACCTCGTCGAGCACGCCACCCGGGGCCACGATGTTGAACACCGCGTAGAAGCCGTCTTCCTGCTTCTGGATGGGGTACGCCAACCGACGCTTGCCCCACCAGTCGGGGCTGCCGTGGACGCTGCCACCCATCTGGGTGATGGAGTTGCTGATGGTCTTCACGTACCCGTGGGCCGTGTTCTCATCCAGCTGACCGCTGATGATGACCATTAGTTCATATGCACGCATTGCGTGTGACCTCTCTACGGACCCGGCGTGAACCGGGGCCCCCGAAGGAGCAGAGCGAATATTGACGAGCAGAGCGTATCGGCATGCCAAGACGGTGCCACAGGGGTGGGACACCGGCACCCGGCAGCCATGTCTCGGGCGGTCTCTTCTCCATCAACCCCATGTGGCGCTTAGGGTTGGTGCCATGGCAACCGCTGATTGCGACAGTTGCGGCTCACCAAACCAAGAGGTCGCGGCCGTCCAGCGCCTCTACTTCGGTCAGCCGGGAGTCTCCGAGGACACGCTCGATGCCGACGTGGAGATGTGGTGCGTGGTCTGCCGCACCCACTACCCGCACGAGGCCGCCCTCTAGTTGGCGGCGCGGCGCGAACCGCGCCCGACCACCGGCAGCACCCGCAGGAGGTGGTGCCAACGGCATGACGGACACACCTCCACCACGTACGCGGCGTACTCGTGCCCCGTGCGCTGGAGCTTGGCGATTTCGCTGCGCTCCGTCACGAGTCGCCCGTGCTTGGGCAGTCCGTGGCCGAAGACGTAGGTGAGGAGGACGACATTCGTCTCGTCACAGATCTCGCACTTGGTGTCGGTGGGCTCGCCGAGGTTGCGCGCCGCCCTGATGAGTTCGGGGTGAGCATCACACACGGAATCCCGGTTGACCCGGCCGCGCTTGAACTCGTTGATGAGCGAACGGCGCGAGAGCCTGTGGTCGACGACGCCGATGTCACCACGGAGCATGTCGACGGAGAAACCCATGAGCCCACAAGATACTCATAAGATGACGTCATGACAGATGTCCACGGCATCATGCGCGATGGGCTCGGCATTTCCTTCGGCAACGACGTGCCCGATGACCTCGAGCTGCGAATATGCGGCGACGTCCGCGGCAAGCGGGTGCTCGAGCTCGGCATCTTCGGTGCCACACCGAACTGCGTCACGCTCGCCAGGAAGGGTGCCCGCGTGACCGCCGTTGACCCGCGTCGCGATGCGATCCAGCGCGCCCGGCACGCCGCATCCGCGGACGACGTCAACGTGGAGTTCCACGAGTCCGACCTTGCCGACCTCGGCATGCTGATGAGCACCTCCGTCGATTTGGCCGTGTGCGCCCACCAGATCACCGTGGACACCGACATCGCCAGGTTGTTCCGTCAGGTCCACCGCGTGCTGAAACCGGAGGCGGGGTTCATATTCGGCCTGGGCCATCCAGCCGCCGCGATCTTCGACAGCGGTGACACAGCCGTCAAGCGCCAGTACGGCTCTGCGTCGCCCACCATCGGCGAGCTCACGATGGCACTGCAACGGACCAACTTCACGATCGACGTGATGCACGAGCTCATGCCGCTCAGCCAGCCGCGCGCGGTCGTGCCCTCCACCCTGGTCGTCAGGGTTCGCAAACTCGGCAGTTGAGCCGTTGCGTCAGGCGCCGTTGCGCCGACGGGTGCGGCGCAGCTTGCCGGCCTCGTCCTTGTTCTCGTCCCACCACGTGACAAGCCGCGCGGTCGCGGCCTCCTCGCCGATGAGACCCTCCTCCATGCGGATCTCCATGAGGAACTCGAGCGCGGCACCCACGACCGGGCCCGCGGGCACGCCGAGGATCTCCATCACACCGGAACCGTCGATCTCGGGCCGCAGTGCTGCCAGTTCCTCGCGCTCGGCGAGGTGCGCGATGCGCTCCTCGAGTTCATCCATGCGCCGTGAGAGCACCGCCGCCTTCTTCTCGTTGCGCGTGGTGCAGTCGCACCGCGTCAGCACGTTGAGCTCCGCTAGCAGCGGCCCGGCGTCACGCACATAGCGGCGCACTGCGCTGTCGGTCCAGCCCATCTGGTACGTGTGGAAACGCAGATGCAGGTTCACCAGTTCAGTGACCGCTTCGACGTCCTCGTTCGAGTACTTCAGCGCACGCATGCGGTCGCGCGTCATGCGCGCGCCGACCACCTCGTGGTGGTGGAACGTCACGCCCTTGCCGTTCTTGAAGCCACGGGTCTTCGGCTTGCCGATGTCGTGGAAGAGCGCGGCGAGGCGGGTGATGCGGAAGTCGAAACCCGGGTGGGCGTCGGGCCGCACGTTCTCCACCACCGCGAGCGTGTGCGTCAGCACGTCCTTGTGGCGGTGGATCGGGTCCTGCTCCAGGCGCATTGCGGAGATCTCCGGGAAGAACTGGTCGATGAGCCCTGTGTCGATGAGGAACCAGAGGCCCGCGCTCGGCTTGTCTGCGGTCATCAACTTGTCCAGCTCGTTGCGCACGCGCTCCATGGACACGATGGCGAGACGACCACCCATCTCGGTGACCGCCTTGGTGAGCGCGGGATCGGGCATGACCTGCAGCTGGGCGACGAAGCGGGCGGCGCGCATCATCCGCAACGGGTCGTCACTGAAGGACTCCTCCGGTGAGAGCGGGGTGCGCAGCGTGCGCGTCATCAGGTCTGACGCGCCGCCGTACGGGTCCACCAGCACGGGTGCATCGCCGGTCAGTTCCAGTGCCATCGCGTTGATGGTGAAGTCGCGGCGCGACAGGTCCGTCTCGATGTCGCCGGCGAACTGGACGTCTGGTTTGCGCGAGTCCGGCGAGTACGCCTCGGCCCGATGGGTCGTGATCTCGTAGACCCTGCCACCCATCTTCAGGCCGATCGTGCCGAACCTCTCCCCTTGGGTCCACACGGCATCAGCCAGGTCAGACACCAGTTTTTTCGTCTCCTGGGGGCTCGCCGTGGTGGTCGCGTCAAAATCCATCTGGTCGAGCGGCGTGACCTCGTCACCCAGGAGCAGGTCCCGGACCGTCCCCCCCACCAGGAACAGGCGGTGTCCCGCCTGCCGGAAACGGCTGGCGAGCGGCTCCATCTCGTGGAGAACGGGGGCAAAACGGGCGGGAATCATGGCATGGGGCGGGGCGCGCCAAGGCTAGGCGGGCAACCCCTCCCGTCCCGTCACCACTACGGTTTTCGGGGTGCGCACGGCGATCCCATCCTCTGGAGTCCTCTGGTCGGGCAATTCCACCGTGTCGGCACGACCTCTCTCGAACCAGCCGGGATGGGCGCATCTGCTGGTGACGGGGGCCCACGGGGAGTCATCAGGGCTGGCCCGGCCCGACATCATCGAGCAGTGGCTCGCCACGTTGCGCAGATGGGGATACGAAGGGGTCCGCACCGGGGCGGTCGGTCCGGTGGTCGCGGACGACTTGGCTGCTGCAGGCTTCGTGGCCGTCCAGGATCTCGCTCTCCTCTCCTGCGATCTCACCTCCCAGCCGGCAGTCCCGAGAGACCGTGCCATCGTGCGGGTCCGTACCCACTCGGCCAGGCGGGAGTCGCTGATCGCAGCGGCACTCACGGTTGATTCCCGGTCGTTCGGGCAGGGATGGGCACTGGACCGTCCGGCGCTGCAGGAAGCGCGTGCGGCCACCCGGCGCGCACAGCTCATGGTGTCTCTGTCGGACGGCGGCCAACCCAGCGGGTTCGTCCTCGCCGGGGCCACTTCTGGCCGTGGGTTCGTCCAGCGGCTTGCTGTCGACCCTGACCGCAGGCGCACGGGCACAGCCACCCGCCTTCTTGGCCAGGCCCACACCTGGCTTGCCGCCCGGGGCTGTTCCACCTCCGTTGTCAACACCGAGACCTCGAACACAGCGGCCCTGGCCCTGTACCGCTCCTTCGGCTATGCCCCGTTGCCCTACGGTTTGCGAGTGCTCGAACGACCCCTCGGAGACCGATGAGCCGCCGCCCCCGCAGACCCGCGGCCGTCCTGCGGGTGGTCGTTGCCCTCGCAATCGTCGGCGGTGGCGGCTTGCCGGGCCGCGTCCAGGCGGGCAGGACCCGGGTGGCGACCGCTGTATCGGTCGGGGTCGTCAGCCAGCCGTTCAGCATCCTTTCCCCGGTGAACGCGCGGTTCACACTGGACGGCACCTCGGTGCCCACAACGGACAATGTCGAGTTCCTGCTCCACCGGCGGGTCGCGAACCGCGACTCCTTCCGCGCGATCGCCGACAACTTCGCCGAGCCCGGCGTCATCGACTCGGCCGTCGTCCCCGTCGGCGGGCGGTCACGCAACAACGACGGGACCATCTCTGTGTCCGTGGCGATCAACACCGAGAGGACAGCACGCAACGACCTCTTCGCCCAGCAGCCGGGCATCTACCCGGTCACGATCCGCACGCGATCCGGCTCGAACGTGCTCGCCTCCACCATCACGTTCGTTGACCGGCGCGGCACGGAACCCGCGTCCTCCGACACCCCCGTCAGCATCCTCGCCGTACTCAGCGGGCCGATCACTCACTCACCTGACGGCACCAGCACGATGGACGACGAGGCACGCACGAACACGAGCCGTTTCGTGGAGTTCCTGGAGGGGGTGGGCGCACCCCTCACTCTGCAGATACAGCCCGAACTCCTGGACACACTCGCCGAATCGCCCGAGGCCCTCGATGCCCAGATGTTGGATCGGCTCCGTGCCGCCCTCCGGGGCAGGTCGGTGATTGCATCCACCTACACATCGGTGGACCCGGTCGCGATGATGCAGGACGGTCTCTCCGCGGAACTCACGGAACAGTTCAGGCTGGGCGAGGCCACTCTCAACAGGTTGCTGCCGGGCATCATCATCCAGCGCTCGACCTGGGTCTCGCACGACACCCTCGACCGACGCACCATCGATTTCCTGGGCCGACTCGGCATCTCGTCGGTCATCCTCATGCCGTCTGCCTCCGAGGGCACCGAGCGCGAGAGCCCGGCCGCGATCCTCTCTCGCCCGGCCGGCAACGACACGGTGTCGGTCATGTCGATCGACGTGCAGCTGGCCGCCACCCTGGACGGGACGACGGCAAATCCCTCCCAGACCGGCGTGCGCCTGGCCGCCGAACTGGTCGCGCAGCGCGATGATCTCATCGCGAGGGGCACGTCATCTGCCGATCTTCGGCTCGTTGTCTCTTCGTCGAACGGCGAGCTCACGGACGCGAGGACCCTCGTCGCGGTGACCCGGAGCCTCTCGAACACCGTCGGGCTGGAGCTTCTGGACGTCGGAGGGCCCCAGGCGGTCGGCGCACGAAACCCGGCCACCGTCTTTCCCGCCTCGCTCAACCGCACCCTCGGGGGTCTCAAAACCGCCATCCAGCTGGCCCGACGCGAGCTTGATGCGATCGAATCCATGCTCCCCGAGGACGATCAGCGCCGGTCCAGATGGCTCGAGTCGCTCGCGATCTCGTCCAGTCCCGGTGTCACGAACACCTCCGAGTTCATTGACGGCCTGCGCAGCGAGCTGCGCCGCCTGACCGCCTCGGTCAGCCTGGTCACGCCGTCCGACATCACCTTGTCCAGCCGCTCGGGCACCATCCGCCTCCAGCTGCGCAACGACGAGGACGTCTCGTTGTTCGTGCGAATCGCCGTCAGCAGCCCGAAAATGCAGTTCTCCGAGACTCCCGAGATCACTGAACTGCTTCCCGGCGGGACCACGGAGGTGGAGGTTCCGGTGAAGGCGCGCACGAACGGTCGATTCCCGGTCACCGTGCGGGTGGTGACACCCATCGGTCGCGTGCAGGTCACATCCCCTGCGGTCATCACGGCCCGAGTCAGCGAGGTGGCGGGTCTCGGCCAACTGGTCAGTGTGACGCTCCTCCTCGTGCTCCTCGCGTGGTGGTGGAACTCATGGCGAAAGGGGCGCCGGGCCGGCGGTGGAGAACCCTTCCCGGACGGCGGAGAAGGTACGGTTGCCATCCAATGAGCACCAGAATCGTGACCGACAGTTCCTGCGACCTCCCCCAGGGCGTCGCCGATGCGCTCGGCATCGTCATCGTGCCGCTGAGCATCCGTTTCGGCGATGACGAGTACATCGACCGCACCACAATCACCACGGACCGCTTCTGGCAACTGTGCTCTTCCTCGAAGGAACTGCCCCAGACGGCCGCCCCCTCTCCCGGCCAGTTCCTGGAGGCCTTCCGGGACCTCAAGGACAAGGGGGCGACGGGGATTGTCGTCATTTCGCTCTCCTCGAGCCTCTCGTTCACGATGGAAAGTGCCGTCAATGCCGCCAAGGAGATGGAGGGCCAGTTCCCCATCCGGGTGATCGACAGCCGCAACGCCTCGCTCGGCGTCGGCCTGATCGCAGTCGAGTGTGCGGAACGCGCCAGGGCGGGCGATTCCCTCGAGTCCATCGTGGAACTGGCGAACAGCCTGGTGCCCCGCACCCATGTGTTCGGGGCACTCGACACCCTCGAAAACCTCCGCAAGGGTGGCCGGATCGGCGGGGCCAAGGCCATGCTCGGCACGGCCCTCTCGGTCAAACCCCTCATCGAGGTGCGCAACGGCGAGGTCGAGGAGGCCGGGAAGCAGCGGACACGCAGCAAGGCCCTTGCCGCGCTCATCGAGACCCTCCGTGACGCGGGCAAGGTCGAGAGGCTCGGCGTGCTGCACGCACAGTGCCCCGACATCGATGACTTCGTCGCGAAGGTGCGCGAGGTCTATGACGGCGACATCATGATCGGCGACATCGGTGCGGTCATCGGCACGCATGCCGGCCAGGGCACCATCGGTCTCGCATTCCGCACAGCGCAGTAGTCGTTCCGACTCGACTCCGCGAGGGACATTCCCCGCCACAACACCAGCGCACAACTAGCGTCTGAACTCGGCGATGGTTGCGGCAATGAACCCAGAGGACGTGATCGGCGGCAAGTACCGCCTCGACAGTGTCCTGGCAGAAGGCGGGATGGCCGTCGTCTGGCGCGCGACCGACATCCACCTGCGTCGCGAGGTCGCGGTCAAGATGCTGAAGCCGTCCATCGCATCAGACGAGATCGTCGCGGAGCGGTTTCGTCGCGAGGCAATCGCGCTTGCCCAGCTCCACCACAAGCACATCATGCCCGTGTACGACTGCATCGAGACGAACGACCAGGTTGCCCTTGTCATGCAGCTCATCAACGGCCAGAGCCTCCGCGACCTCCTCGACAAGGAACGATTCTCCAACGGCGGGAGAGCATCGACACTCTCGGCACACACCACCGTGCATGTCGGGCGCGCAATCGCGTCAGCACTTGGCGCGGTCCATGCCGAGGGCATCGTGCACCGGGACATCAAGCCGGGCAACATCATGATGATGCGCACCGGTGAGATCTGGTTGACGGATTTCGGCATCGCGAAGGGCGTCAAGTCCGACCAGGACGACAACACCGACCTCACCCGTCCCGACCTGATGATGGGCACAGCGAAGTACCTCTCGCCGGAGCAGGTGCAGGGCCGTGAACTCGACGGCCGTGCGGACATCTACTCGCTCGGGCTCGTGCTCTACGAGTGCCTCGCTGGCCACGCTCCGTTCAAGGGCGAGAACGAGCAGCAGGTCGCGATCGCACGACTGCAGCGCGACCCCACACCGCTCGGCGGGATCCGTCACGACGTGCCGAGCACCGTCATCGACGTGATCCACAAGATGCTGCGTCGCAAGCCGGAGAACCGGTACCAGACCGCAGAAGAGGTGGAGGTCGCGCTCGGCGAGGCGATGCGCACCGTGCACGACGCAAAAACCCCGGCGGACGGTCTCTCCGGGACCGACCGCCAGCGCACGAAACGCAGCGAACCGCTCGACCCACTGATGAAACGCCGCGTGGAAGAGGCCCGCAGACTTGCCGAGGGCATGGCGCCGCGCAGAGAAGACACGCCCGGCGAAGGGGTGAGCACTGCCCGCGTGGACGACACCCCGACATCCACCAGGAAGACCCGCGGCGCTGCGCTCCCGAGAAAACAGCGAACGCGCACCGGGAAGAACATGATCCCGGTGATCACCGTGTTCGTGATCGCCGCGGTGATGGCCATGCTCCTGTGGAACGGCCTGCGCAACACGCGTTCCTCGGTCCCGATTGTCGGTGATGCGCAACAGGAACCCATCGCGGCCGTGTCACTCAACGGCGTGCGCAGTTACGACCCGAACGGTGACGACGGCAACGAGAACGAGGCACAGGTCCCGTTGCTTCTCGACAACAACCCGGGAACCGCATGGACGACCGTCTGCTACGGCGACAGGTACTTCGGCTCGAAGGGTGGCCTCGGCCTCGTCCTCGAGTTGTCCGGGTCGGGCATCGGGACGATCACGGCGAACTTCGGCAACGGCCCGTGGAACGCCGAGGTGTACGTGTCCGATGCGCCCACGGTGCCCTCCCGCATCGAGGACTGGGGCCTGCGGGTCGCCGACGGCTACGGCGAGAATGCGGGCACCGGGTCGTTCGCGGTGCAGACCCCCGGGCGCCACATGCTCCTGCTGCTGCGCGAGATCGGCCGGTCGAACACGTGCAGCGACACGAACCCGTACAAGGGCGTCGTCAACGACCTCCGCTTCTCTTCTGCGCCGTGACGCCGCGCAACTAGCCTTCGCCCATCGCTCCAGATGACGACGCCCTCGTCGCCGCCGCGGTGGCCGGCGATCGAAACGCCCTCGACCGGTTGCTGCGCGCCCATCATGACGCCATCCGCGCCGTCTGTTTCCGGATCGTCATCGACAGGGGCGCAGCAGAGGACGCGACACAGTCGGCACTGATGGCGGTCGCGCGTTCCATCCGCCGCTTCGAGGGGACATCGAAATTCTCCACATGGGCGTACCGCATCGCCACGAATGCCGCACTCGACGAGGTCCGTCGCACGAGACGGAGACCCTCACCGACCGACGATGAGGTCCTCGGCAGGGCGGCGCCGCACCAGGCGGACGCTTCCGAGGGGCTGGTGGACAACCTGGCCCTCGAGGCCGCGCTCGCGCAGGTGTCGGAGGACTTCAGGGTCCCCCTGGTGCTGTTCCATCTGCAGGACATGACCTACGAGGAGATCGCAGAGGTGCTCGGGATACCCGTGAACACCGTGCGCAGCAGGATTTCGCGTGCCCGCGGTCAGTTGCGGGAGCTGCTCGGGAACCAACCAACCGGCCCGGGGCGTCACAAAAAGGGCCCAGGAGAGGAGCAGGGCAACCCATGAGCAACGACACGAACGACAACCTCCCTGATGCAATCACCGCCGCGCTCCGTGACGTGCCCGCGGTCGACCCCGCGGTCCGTGAGGCGAACATCGCGGCCGCACTCGGGGCGTTCGACTCGGCAGCGGAACAAGACCGCAGGGGCGTTGTCGTGCCGATGGTCGGCCGACGCCACACATGGCTGGCCGTTGCTGCGGCCCTTCTTCTCGTTCTCGGCGCAGGTGCGGGCTGGGCAGCCCGGGGCAGCAACGGAGCACCGACAGTGATGGACGTACCGGTTTCCGCGCAGGCGCAACCCGGGACCGGTGCAGGCAGCCCCGTCGATACCACCACCGCACCACCCGCCAAGTCGGGTTCCATCGAGGTGCCGGGCAGCACGGTGAGACCCGAGCCAGGCCTCCCGTGCGCATCGGAGACGGACGGTGCCCTCTACCTCGGCCAGTACATGCGTGACCGCGTGCTGCACATTGTCTTCATCAGCGACTTCACCATCGAGGTGGTGAGGGCAGACACGTGCGAGGTTCTCGCCGCGTTCCGGCAGCCGGTCACCCCCGAACCCTGAACATCCCTGCCGGGCGGGGCCACCCTGCCAGGAGAAGGCCCGCCGTTAGGCTGACGAGATGGTGTCGAACCCCTTGACAGACCCCGAATGGGCCGACCGCAGCGTTGACCTGATCGACCGGGTCGTCGCCAAGGTCCGGCGCTACACCACCCAGCCGATAGTGACCACCGCACGTGGACTGGTCTTCGGCCTGCTCGCGGCGTTCGGGATCATCGGGGTCATCGTGGTCCTCGGCATCGGCATCACGCGGGGGCTCCAGGCCGCTCTCGACGCCGCGATGCCCCGGGATGCCGCCGTGTGGGCTTCCTATTTCGTCCTCAGTGGGTTGTGTTTCCTCACGGGAACACTCCTGATGCGCAAGAGGTTCAAGTCTGATGAGGAGTCAGGAAAATGAGCGACGTTCGCAACACCATCATCATCGGGTCGGGGCCTGCAGGGCTGACTGCCGCCATCTACACCGCCCGCGCCTCGCTCGCGCCGCTCGTGATCGAGGGCGAGCCGTCCTCCACCAGTGACCAGCCGGGCGGCCAACTCATGCTCACCACGGAAGTGGAGAACTTCCCCGGATGGCCCGAGGGCATCCAGGGCC
This sequence comes from Actinomycetota bacterium, assembly GCA_005788205.1. Taxonomy (GTDB): domain Bacteria; phylum Actinomycetota; class Acidimicrobiia; order Acidimicrobiales; family Ilumatobacteraceae; genus UBA2093. Next base: position 23,012 of record SXYT01000071.1, read on the forward strand.
CGGAGCTGATGATGCGTTTCAAGGAGCAGGCCGGCCGCTTCGGGGCCGAGTTCCTGACCGAAAAGGTCACCAAGGTGGACTTCTCGCAGCGTCCGTTCACCGTGTGGGTCCGGGACCAGCAGTTCAAGGCCAACTCCGTGATTGTGGCCAGCGGGGCCCAGTCACTGATGCTCGACCTGCCGCGCGAGACGGACCTCATCGGCCACGGGGTCTCCACATGCGCCACGTGCGACGGCGTCTTCTTCCGCGGCCAGGAGATCGCCGTGGTCGGTGGCGGGGACTCAGCCATCGAAGAGGCCACTTTCCTCACCAAGTTCGCCAGCAAGGTGCACCTCGTCGTGCGCCGTGACACCCTCCGCGCCTCGCGCATCATGCAGCAACGTGCCTTCGACAACGAAAAGATCGAGATCGTGTGGAACAGCCAGGTCACGACCCTCCATGGGGAGTCCTCGCTGTCGGGCGTGACCCTCACCTCCACCGACGGGTCCACGCGCGAACTGCCCGTCACCGGGCTCTTCATCGCGATCGGCCACAAGCCGAACACGGCCATCTTCTCCGGGGTGCTGAACATGGAGGACTCCGGCTACCTCATGACACGGGCCGGCAGCACCTTCACCGACGTCGCGGGCGTGTTCGCCTGTGGTGACGTGCAGGACCACACCTACCGCCAGGCGATCACCGCCGCGGGCTCGGGTTGCATGGCAGCAATCGATTGTGAACGCTGGCTGGAGAGCCAGCACTAGCATCTGGCACACAGAGAAAAAGGAACAGACATGGCAGACGGAATCGTCACCCTCACGAGCAGCACCTTCGACGAGACGGTCAACGGCTCCTCCACCCCCATCCTCGTGGACTTCTGGGCCGAGTGGTGCGGTCCGTGCAAGCAGATCGCCCCGATCCTGGCCGAGATCGCCGGTGAGAAGTCCGGCAGCCTCACCATCGCCAAGCTGAATGTCGACGACCACGGCGACATTGCGGGCCGCTTCAACGTGATGAGCATCCCCACGATGCTGCTCTTCAAGGACGGGCAGGTCGTCAAGCAGGTGGTCGGCGCGATGCCGAAGGCACGCCTCCTCCAGGAGATCTCGGAATTTCTTCCGGCCTGACGATCGGCCCCGGTCACCGCGGGCCCGCCGTCCACGAACTGCAGCGGAGGCTCTCCGCTGCAGGATTCCTTGCTCCCGGCTCCGCCGAGGACTCTGCCTACTGCGCGCGCACCCACGCCGCGGTGATCGCCTTCCAGAACGCATTCGGCCTGCGTGCCGACGGCGTCGTCGACGACATCGTGTGGTCGACGCTCATCGAGGCGTCGTGGACGCCCGGCTCGCGCGTTCTCTACCTGCGCACGCCGAACCTTCGCGGTGATGACGTGGCAGAGCTGCAGACGGTCCTCAACCGCCTGGGTTTCGACTGTGGCCGCGTGGACGGCATCTTCGGTCCGGCCACGCAGAACGCCCTCTCCGAGTTCCAGCGCAACATCGGCACGGACGGAAACGGCATCTGCACACCTGACACGGTGGGCATCCTGCAGCGCGTCAGCTCGCAATCGGGGTCCGGGCCCGGCGTCGCGGTCGTGCGCGAACGCGAGGAACTCAGTGACTCCACGCCCGAGAAGACTGCCCGGGTCGTGATCGGCGGCTTCGACGGGGTGACCGATCTCGTGCGCGCCGCGCAACACCGGGCGGCTGGCGTGTTCCCGCTTGCCACCACCGTGGAAGGTGACGTTCTTGCCCACGCCCAGACCGCCAACCGATACGGCGCAGATGTGTACGTGGGCTTCGAGCACAGCGCACAAGAGTCGTGCACCATCTACTTCTACGAGGTGCCCACCTTCGTCAGCATCGGCGGCAGGTCACTGGCCGAGCGGATCGTTGCCACCATCACCGACCGCATCCCCGAACTGACTGTGCGCGCCGAGGGGGTGCGTCATCCCGTGCTGCGCGAGACCCGCATGCCGGCGGTGCTGTGCTCAATGGGCCCGAATACATTGGTCCGTTTGAAGACCGCGGCGGTGGCCAATGCAGTGGTGTCCTCGTTGCGGGACTGGCTGACGGCCCCTCTCGAGAAGCCGTAATCCACAGCCAATCCACAGGTGTGCATAACTTTCGACTTCAACCATCAGTTGAGGTTGACATCCTGTGAGCAGGAATCACGTCGTTGTTATTTGGGTCTAATTGTCCTGAACTTCGGTCATCCGACGATAAATCCGCTCGAGGTCGACCAGGTCCGCGAAATCAACCGAGATCTTGCCCCGCTTGCCCGCCATCGACACGTTGACCCGCGTCTCGAGGAAGTCAGCAAGCAGCTTCTCGAGTTCCAGCAGACCGGCCGGCTTCAGCGGAGTCACGTGCGGCTGGGGTCTTTCGCCTCCCCCACCGGTGGAACCCTTCTTGACGGCGTCCTCGACGGCCCTCACCGACCAGCCTTCCTTCACCGCAGCAGCGGCAAGTGACTCCATCACTGCAGTGTCGGACACTGCCAGCAGTGCGCGTGCGTGTCCGGCGGACAATCTGCCGTCAGCCAGATAACCCTGAATCTTGGCGGGCAGGTGCAACAACCGGAGGGCGTTCGTGACCGCGGCCCGGCTCTTGCCGACACGCCTGGACACCTGCTCATGGGTCAGGCCGAAGTCGTCGAC
>SXYT01000072.1 GCA_005788205.1 Actinomycetota bacterium
CGGAGGCCGCACACCGTGCAGCGGCACGGATGGCCAGCGGCTCGCCGGCCGTCACGAGGGACTGGTACGAGAGTGTGCGCGACGAGATCGGTGCCCTCGAGTACGTCGAGCTCGTGGGACTGGTGGCCACGGCCGCCGCGGGGGCATCTGCACAGCCAGGCCGAGGTGTACTTCTTCCTCTCGGGAACCGGGGAGGTTGTGGTGGAGGGCGAGGCCACGCCCGTGCGCGCGGGTGACGCGGTGTTCATCCCGGGCGACACCGAGCACGTGGCGGTGAACACCGGGCCCGAGACGCTGCGTCTGCTCTATTTCTTCGCCGCGGACTCGTTCGAGGAGATCATCTACCGCTTCCCCGGCCGCGACACCCCCTGACTGGCCGACAGCAGGCAGCATGGTCATCTGCGGCGTGCAGGTGGTCATCCGGCGCGGTGGGACGGTCAAACCCGCGCAGCCGTGGTCATTGGTGCTCGCGCAGGGCCACGCGACGTGTCCGTGCAGCGGAGACTCTCACCAACGCATACACGGGGAGGGGTCATGCAGAATCGTTCGCGGTCCAAGAGGAGCGCGCACCGGCGCTGGGTTGCCGCAGCAGTGGCTGCCGCACTGGTCGCGTCACTCGGTTTTGTCGGCATCTCCGGGACATCCGTCTCGGCCGAGATCGACACCGTGGAGAGAGTTGCGACCCCGAGCCCCATGCACAACAACTACCTCATGAATGTCTCGTGTGTGTCGTCATCCTTCTGCATGGCAACCGGCTCTTCGATGGGGGAGATGACGAGCGGGCCGCCAGAACAGGCGCCGATAGCCCTCACATGGAACGGTTCTGCCTGGTCCACCGTCCCCGGAGTTGAGTCGACTTTCAGGATCGTGGATGTCGCGTGCGCGTCCACGACATTCTGCGTGCTGATCGGCACGGGCTACGCCGAGTATCAGTCATACTCTGCGAGGCACTGGAACGGCACCGCCCTCACGACAGTCGCGCTCCCGGACGGGGTGGTCGGGCTCCTCAGCGCGGTGACCTGCACGTCCGCAACGTTCTGCCTCGCTGTGGGCCAGTCCAGTTCCACGCCGGCGCAGACCCTCGTTCTCAAGTGGAACGGCACGGCGTGGTCCCGGGAGACGAGCCCGAATGCCACCAGTAGCTTCGCCCAGCAGCTGAGCGATGTCTCATGCGATGTCGGCGGGCGTTGTGTTGCCGTGGGTCAGGTCACGCTCACCGAGACGCAGAACGGATGCTGCATCCAGCGCACCTACGGGGGGACTCTGTTCGAACGCACGCCGGCGGGAACGTGGTCGCAACCGTCCGGCCGCTCTGATTCCCTCGCAGGCCTCAGGACCGTCTCATGCCTGCCCGGCAACGGTGGCGCCTGCGTGACGTGGTCCAATAGCGACAGCGCCATGAGCCCCGGGAGTGCTTCTGCACTTGTCTTTGACGTGAGTGCAGGCGTCGGTGCCAGCCGTTGGTCGAACCTCCCGTTGCCGTTCATCGACAACGGAATGGGGCACAGCGCTGTGAACCTGAACCGCATTCAGTGCACCTCGGCAACACGGTGCATCGCCATGGGCCTGGTGTTCCTGTGGCCAGCTCCCGCGACCTCGTACATCGGCATCTGGAACGGTACGTCCTGGACACGGGTGACGTCCCCGAATGCCGCCGGCAACACCATGGTGAATGATTTTGCGTGCCCAGTTGCGGAACGGTGCCTCGCGGTCGGGAGTGGTAGGCCCGGCACGGAGATGATGGACATGCGGAACGACACCTGGTCGTGGCACGTCCGTGACGCCGCCCTCACCGGGGGATCGGGGACGACTGCCCCCGCGACGACTGCCGCACCGACCACCACCACTATCGCCGTGAGCAGCCAGGCCACCACGCCGGCCACGACCGCACCGGCGACCACCACGACGGCTCCCGTTCTGCAGCGAGCAGCTGCGTCCACGGCACCTGCAGTTGCTCCGCCGGCGGTGTCCACTGTGCGGGCCCTGCCCGCGGCCTCGACACCTATCGTCGCCGACGCATCAATTTCAAAGGGTGAGAAGGTGAAGGTGTCGTACGGCGGCTTCACCCCGTTCGAGTTCGTGCAGCTCATCGTGGCCTCGACGCCGCGGGTGATCGGCTCCGGCTACGCCAACTCCAAGGGTGTCGTCACCCTGGAGGGCGATCTCCCGGCCAGTCTCGCATCGGGTTCGCACACTCTCGCAGTGTTCGCGCCTGCGAGCGGAACCGGCTACAGGCAGGCGATCGTGGTGTCAGCCGGCAGCCTCCCCGCAACAGGGACGAACTCTCTCGACGGCACGGTTCCCGCGGCGTTCGCACTCCTCATGCTGGGCGGCGGATTCCTCGCGGTCTCCCGCAGGCGCACCGCATCGCGGCGGAGGTAGCCGTCCCGACGGTCCGATCACAGCGCGCCATGACTAGCCTTGGGGCTGTTGTTGCGCGGTGCGGGGTTTCTCGCCCTGCCTCGCGCTTCTCAGCCAGCCTCCGTGAGGCTGGTGCGTAATACCAAACCCCAGTATCGATGGGGTGGCGGCTGGGGTTTCAGTAAAGGTTTGGAACGCGAAACGCTGTTTTTTGGAACG
>SXYT01000073.1 GCA_005788205.1 Actinomycetota bacterium
CGGTTCATCACCAGGGCGAAGCGCACCGAAACATCGCCCTCGACGGGCATGTACCCGGCAAGTGCCTTCACACCGCTCAACGTCCCCGTCTTGGCGGTCAGGCGTCCCTCGGCGGCAGTGTCCATGAACATCTCACGCAACGTGCCCGTCTCGGCTGCGACAGCGAGCAACGGGGCCAGTTGCTCGTCGAATCTCGCGAGGATTGCCATGAGACCGTCGCACGTGACTCGGTTCAGCGAGGAGAGACCACTCCCGTCGCGCACTGTCTGTCCCGCGACCCCCCACTCTGCGAGTTTCTTGTTCACCGCGTCGATGCCGGCCTGTGTCGAGCCGATGCCGCTCGACTTGAGACCGATCTGCTTCAGCAGGATCTCCGCCGTGTTGTTGTCGCTGTTCACCAGCATCTCCTGCACCACGGACGAGACGGGCGCTGAGTCCAGCGAGGCCACCTGCGTGGCACCGGAGGGGAGGACATCGTGCGATGTTCCGGCCGGGGCGTACAGGCCGCGTGCCGCGAGCAAGGCGGCAAACTCCGTCGCGGCCGCGAGCGCAGGGTCGTCCGGCTTGACGGCCTGGCCGAGGACAGCACCATCGTTTGCCATGAGGGCACCCAGCGGGCCTGCCTCGACACCGCGGAAGGACACGGGCCAGTCCGCGTTGAAACGTTCGGCGTCGAACAGTGTGTCGACACCCACGATTCGCCCTGTCATGGAGGTCACCCCCGCAGCCAGCACGGAATCCGCGAGCGTCTCGAGGTAAGTCGGGTGGAGTGTCTGGTACTTCTCGCTCGCGACATACTCGCGGCGCACGAGGAGAGGATCGCCTGAACCAACGACGAAGAGGTCCGCCACAGTCCCGTCGATGTTCCTGGTCGCCCAGACGACGGTGGTGAAAACGGTCGCGGGGCCCAGAACCTCGAGTGCCGCCGCGCCGACGATGAGTTTCACCGTGCTGCCCGGCACGAGTGCGGTGCCAGCGGACTCTGTGATGATCGGACCACCGAGCCAGTCAACGCGGAGACATGACCCTTTCGGCAATGCCGAACGGAGCGATGCGAAACCCGCACCGAGACGGCTCGAACGCGTGACGTACGAGAGGACCTCGGGTGTGCGCCGGGCCGAGAGAACAGGCTGGCGCGGGGCCACGGCGGGCACTGCGCCGGCCAGCGGGCGGGTGCGTTCACCGAGGGCAGACAACCAGACGAATGACGACCCGAGAACCAAGGCACCGATGAACCCCGAGGACAACACCACGCGGAGAGGATTCTGCGCGCGTCGCGGCGTTCCCTCAGCGCGTCGCGACGCCCGTGAACCTTGCATACCTGTACAAGTGGCCGAGTGCGGTGACGGCCCTGTTCCCCGAGGGGTAGCACAGTCTCCCGCCCGACACGACCGCCCTGACGCCTGAGTTGGCCGGGTCGGCTGTTGCGAGTTCGGTCGCCACGAGAATCGGCTTTCCCGTGGCGGCACTGAGCGCCGCGGCCGCCTCTGCAAAGCGCGCATCCTGTCGCTCGTGGTACTCGACGATCCGCCCGAGACCGTGGTCGGGGTGGAAGCGGCCTTCCCGCATGAGCCGGGCCTGGTTCGCCTGGATACCGAGGCCCAGATAGATGACCGCGTCCACGCCCGGGTGCTCGGCGATCAACTCCATGACCTCGGGAATCGTGTCCCGCGTCTCCCCCCCGGCACAGTCGACAGGGTTGTTCCTGCTCCAGCGTGGCGGCAGCTTCCCGTCGATCGCCGTGCGCAAGTCACTGGGGAGGCTCATCAGTCGCAGATCCCCGTCACGGGCGATGGCATCCGACGTCACCACACCCCACCCGCCTGCCGTGGTGAGAACGATCACGTTCGGACCAGACGGAAGAGGCTGGGTGGCAAAAGTGGCGGCTGATTCGTAGGCCTCCTCGACGGTCGTCGCACGCACGATCCCGTGTGCGCGGCATTCCCCGTCGAACACGGCATCGTTTGCCGCGAGAGCCCCGGTGTGACTGGCAGCGGCCCTGGCACCATTCTCCGTGGCACCGCCCTTCACGACGACCACAGGCTTGGTCCTTGCGACGGCACCGAGCCGATCCATGAGGTCGCGTCCGTTCGAGATTCCCTCTACGTACGCGAGCGAGACTCTCGTCTCGGGGTCGACGCCGTACCACTCGACGAGGTCGGCGACTCCGAGTGCCGCGGCGTTGCCGGCAGACACCGCCCTGCTGATACCCACGCCGGTCTGACGTGCATAGTTCATGAAACTGGAGACGAAGTTGCCGCTCTGGCTCGCCACCCCGATCCCGCCTCTCGGGGGGTACGGGGCGACGATCTGGGCGCAGAGGTTTGCCGGAGTCGAGACGACGCCCTGGCCGTTCGGACCGGCCATCAGAATCCCCAGCTCGTCGGCGAGTGCGACGAGTTCCGTCTCGAGCACGCGACCCTCATCGCCCGCCTCCCCGTAACCGGCAGAAGTGAGAAAAGCGGCTTTAATGCCCTTGCGCGCGCACGCGCGCAGGAGATCAGGATTCGCCGAAGCCGGGGTGCACACAAAGACGAGGTCAATCACCCCGTCCGGAAGCGAGTCGATGTCAGCGACGGTCTTCACGCCGAGGACTTCCTCACCGCTGAGGTTCGTCCCGAAGACCGCTCCCTCGTAACCGCTGGCGAGGATGTTGTGCAGACTGACGAACCCGAACTTCCCGGGATGCGTGGACGCCCCGGTGACGAGCACACCCCTCGGCTCGAACAACGCCGCGAACTGGTCCGTACTGAAGCGCCGGGTCGAACGGGCCAGATCTGCTCTCTTCCCCGTCTCCACCAGGGCGTCGACGGCGACGACGCGTCCGGACGCCGTGACGATGAGCGGGTTGATGTCAACCGACACGATGTCGGGCCGGGAGACGGCCACGGACGACAGCCCCACGATGCACGCTGCGAGGGCAGAGCGGTCGACTGCGGCCTCACCACGGAACTCCGCGAGGATTCGCTGCATACGAAGCGAGTCCACCATGTCCAGAGCCTGTTGCTCAGTGACGGGAACTGGTCGGAAGGTGACGTCTGCGATTGCCTCGGCGAGAATGCCGCCGATACCCAACATGACCGTGGGCCCGAACTGAGGATCGACGAGCATTCCAGCAATCAGCTCGCGAGAACCCTGGACCATCTCTGCGACCAGCAGGTGGACCTCACCGTCCTGCGGGGTCGCCTTGTCGAGCAACTCCTGTGCGGCGGACAGGACCTGTGCCTCGTCCGCGAGCCGCAGCCGGACGAGGCCCCGCTCGGTCTTGTGTGCGATCGAGTCCCCGCCGAGTTTCACGACCACCGGGAAACCGATGCCGGAGGCGGCGGAGACAGCCTCCTCCGCGCTGTGCACGATGCTCTCTCGGGCGAAAGGAACACCGAATCCCGAGAGAATCCCCTTGGATGTTGCCTCTGACAGGGTGTTGTTCACGGGGTTCACTCCCCCCACGGTAGTCACCGGGCACCGCCGCGAGGCGATGAAGGGTGCCGTGACGCGTGAGTCGACACCGTCATGCCAGTGCCGCCCGGAAGAACTCGATGACTGCCTCGCGGTGTTCCGAGATGTTCGACTGTGTCAGGGCCTCCTGATCGAGAAGGCCCGTGATGAAGGGCGCATCCGAGAAGTAGCTGAGCATCGCCCCGTAACCCGTGATGAGCAGGTGCCGTGGGTCGTGGCGTCGAAGAACGCCTTCGTCCATCATCCGTTCGAGGTACCCCGAAGCCGACTCGAAAATCGGCTTGAGCACAGATGCAAGATCGATTCCCAGGTGGACGCCGCCGTCCAGGGCCTCGCGGCGCATCAGGCGCACGTAGTCAGGATGGTCCTCGAAAAGGGCGAACCCCGCCCTGAGGACGAGTTCGACCTTCCCCCAGCCGGTGCCGTCCATCGCGACGGCTTGGCTCACTCGCTCCAGCCAGTCAGACAGGATCTGCTCGAAGACGCTGCCGTACAAGGATTCCTTGGAGGGAAAATGATGCAGCAGGCTGGGTCTGCGGATCCCGACCCCGGCTGCGATGTCGTTCAACGACGTGCCCTCGTATCCCCGCTCGGCAAAGCACAAAATTGCCTCGTCGATGATCAAGTCCCGCGTGGGACGATGACTTCTGTCCCCCGTCTCGACCACGTGCCGAAATTAGCCCCCGGGCGCACCTACCTACCAGTAGGTAGTGGCCTACACTCATCCACGTGCAAGGAATCATCCAGTCTGTCGTCCTTTCTCTCGTTGCCGCGGCAGTGGTGACAACTCTTGCCAACACGGCAACCACGGTGTATCTCCACAGAGCGTTGAGTCACCGTGCCCTGACACTTGGTTCCCCCGCAGAGACGGTTTTCCGTGCGGTGATCTGGCTCACCACCGGGATCAAGCCTCGGCAGTGGGTCGCAGTGCACCGCAAGCACCACGCCTACACGGACGAGACAGGTGACCCGCACTCCCCCATTCTTCTCGGCTGGCGGAAGGTGCAGATGAAGAACGTCGCGCTCTACCGAGAGGCCCTCCGGGACCCGGCGATCCTCGACAAGTACGCGCGCGACCTGCCTGACGACCGACTTGACCGCCTCTTCTTCAACCACAAGAACACGGGGCTCCTCCTCGGTACCGGAATCCTCATGGTGTTGCTCGGGCCGTGGACCGGTCTACTGGCCGCGTTCCTGCACGCCAACGCATACCTCGCAGGGAATGCCGCCGTGAACGCGATGGGGCATCATTTCGGGCGTCGCCCGTACTCGAACAGGGCAACGAACCTGCAGTGGCTCGCGTTCTGCACCATGGGTGAGGGTCTCCACAACAACCACCACGCAGCCCCCTCGTCACCGCGCCTCTCCCACAGGCGCAGCGAGATCGACCCGGGCTGGTGGGTCATCAAGGCACTTGCGGCTGTGCGGCTCGCACGCCTCCGGTTTGCGGACGTGCGCCTCGCACCCGGTGCGCGCACCGGCTCCCCCTGACGGGCGGTTACGGTCAGGGGGTGGCTTCCCCGAGGACTGGGTCATCGACGATCACGTGCAAGTCCTTCTTCGACGGCGACACCATGCACGGGCCGACATCGCTGACCATCGATGACGGGATGGTCGCGAGCATCCAGGCATGCCCGCCCGACGACGCGGAACACCAGCTGGTCGTCCCCGGACTGGTCGACCTGCAGATGAACGGATGGGACACAGTCGATGTTGCGGGGGCGGAGCAGGACTCACTGGCCCTCCTGGACGGGATGCTCGCCGCCGAGGGAACTGCGTATTGGCTGGCAACCTTGACCACCGACAGCCTCGCGCGTCTTACCGCCAAGATCGGTCTTCTCGACGCGTACGTCTCTGACGGGGCGACCGGTGCCGTGGGCATCCACATGGAAGGTCCGTTCCTCGGCACCGCGACGGGGGCCCATCCGCGCGCTCATGTGGTGGCAGTCGATCACGGGTGGATCACCGGCCTGCCCGCATCGGTGCGCATGGTCACCATGGGTGCCGAGGCCGACGGTTTCGGTGAGGCATCCCGGGTCCTGTGTCGCAACGGGACAGTCGTCTCCATAGGACACTCACGGCCTGATGCGCGCCAGTTCGAGAACGCAGTGTCCGCCGGCGCCACGATGGTGACCCACCTCTTCAACGCGATGTCGGGTGTGCACCACCGTGAGGAAGGGCTCGCACTGATCGCCCTCACCGACGAGCGAGTGCGGGTGGGTCTCATTGCGGACATGACCCATGTGTCCCACGCAGCGGTGCGGCTCGCTTTCCTCGCCAAACCGCACGGTATATGCCTCGTCTCTGACTCGGTCGCATGGAACGGGGCCTGGGCCACCGCGAGAGACGTGACAGTGGTGGACGGTGCGCCACGGCTGCCGGACGGGACGTTGGCGGGCAGCAGCACATCGCTTCTCGGGTGTGTGCGCAATGTCGTGACGAGGTGCGGGATCGATTTATCCACAGCCCTCCGTGCGGCGACGAGCACCCCAGCACGTCTCATTGGACGTGACGACATCGGCGGCATCAGGGTTGGGAGCAGGTTCGCTGCCCTGGCGCTCGACGACCAACTGGGCGTGTCGGCAGTGTGGCGCGGATTACAGTCGGAACGTGGCAACTCGACTCACAGCTGAACAAGACGCCGGGGCGCTGTCTCTCATCAGGGGGTTCGCGATGGACGCCCCCCTCGCGGCAAAGAGTGGCCATCAAGGAACCGCCATGGCTCTCGCTCCGCTCGCGCACGTCCTGTACTCGCGGGTGATGCGTCATGATCCCACGGACACTTCGTGGCCCGATCGTGACAGGTTCATCCTGTCGGGCGGCCACGCATCGATACTGCAGTACTCGATGCTCTTTCTCAGCGGGGCCGGGCTTGAACTTGCCGACATCAGGAACTTCAGGCAGTGGGGTTCAGCGACCCCAGGCCATCCCGAGGTGGGGCACACCGCGGGTGTCGAGGTGACGACGGGACCACTCGGACAGGGTTTCGCGAATGCCGTCGGGATGGCAATCGCCGAGGCCCACCTCAGGGCCGTCCACGGGGAAAACGCGGTCGGACACCACACCTGGGTGGTGGCCGGAGACGGATGCATGATGGAGGGCATCAGCCACGAGGCGGCCTCGCTCGCCGGTCACCTTCGGCTCGACCGTCTGGTGTGCATCTTCGATGACAACAAGATCACGATCGACGGCGGGGTGGACCTCGCCTGCTCCGACGACGTGGCGATGCGGTTCCGCTCCTACGGCTGGAACGTCGTCGATGCGGGTGACCCGGGTGACAATCTTGACTCGATCGAAGAGTCCCTGCTGGCCGCGAGAGCCCACCGGGGCCAGCCGACACTCGTGGTGCTGCGGACCCACATCGGGACGCCGTCACCTGATCTCATGGACAACCATGAGGCCCACGGCAACCCCTTCACAGTTGCCCACGTGTCAGCCACCAAGTCCGTGATGGGCATCCCAGACGAGCCGTTCTGGGCGCCGGACGACCTCGTCCGTGCATACCGCTCGCTCTGCAGGGAGCGTGGCTCGCTGGCGCGCTCAGCCTGGGAGAAATCAGCCGGCCCGAAGGCCCGCGAGATCTCACAGGCTGCCGTGACACCGGCGCCGGAGGGCTGGGACTCCTCGCTGCCTGTCTTCGGCGGGGAGGGCGGGCTCGCGACGCGCCAGGCCTTCCAGAAGGTTCTGGAGGCGAGTCGCGACGCACTCCCCGCCGTCATCAGTGGTGCTGCTGACCTCACGGGCAACACGGGCGCGAAACTCGACGGCAAGAACCCTTTCACGGCGGCCAATCCAGCGGGCAGGCAGGTCTATTTCGGGATTCGCGAACATGCGATGGGAGCCGCGCTGGTGGGCATGGCCCTCCACGGTGGCCTCATACCGGTGGGAGGCACGTTCTTCGTGATCGCCGACTACATGCGTCCGAGCAACAGGCTCGCGGCACTGTCAGGTGCCCGGTGCATCTTCGTCTTCAGTCATGACTCTGACG
>SXYT01000074.1 GCA_005788205.1 Actinomycetota bacterium
TCGGCATCAGCGATGCACATGGTCAGCGCGGGCAACGGTTGACCCCGGGCTCGTCCATTGATTCACTACGCTTCGGGTCGTGTCCGATGCATCCCGTCCTGCGACCCAGCGCCGCGTGCGCAGGGTCTCGCGCGTCATCCGTGAGGTCGATGCCTGGAGCGTCTTCAAGGTGGGGCTGGTCATTCACGCTGCTCTCTACGTGGTGTTCCTGGTGACGGGAGTTCTGCTGTGGAACGTGGCCAGCGCGACCGGCACGATCGACAACATCGAGCAGTTCCTCACGTCGTTCGGGTGGGAGTCGTTCACCTTCAAGGGCGGCCAGTTGTTCACGAGTTCGGCCATGCTCGGCATCTTCCTCGTGGTGCTCGGCACCGGGCTGTGGGTGTTGGCCGCCGTGATCTTCAACCTTGTCACCGAACTGGTCGGGGGGGTGCGGGTCACCGTGCTGGAGGAAGAGGTCGTGGCCCGGCCCGTGGAACCCGCTCCGGACCCCCGATAGGCTCCTCTCCCTGTACGGGGCTATAGCTCAGTCGGTTAGAGCGCATCCCTGATAAGGATGAGGTCCCAAGTTCGATTCTTGGTAGCCCCACCACCCGTACGACGGTGCCGGCACCCATGAAAGGCGGAACCATGAAGTTCATTCGTCGCGTTCTCCTTGTTCTCTCCATTGCCGGTTCTGTCGCCGGGGTCCTGCGCCTGCGCGGCAAGGGTGGCGTGCCCGCCCAGACCGGCGGCTGGCAGGAAGTCACCCCGCAGCGCTGACCTCGATGAAGCCAGACCCCGATGCCGAGCCGTTCAGCGGCGTGTCCCCGTCATCCACCGACATCGGCGTGATCGGGTCCGGGCTGGTGGGCACCAGGGTGTCCGCGATTCTCGCCTCGAAGGGCCTGCGCCCGCGCATCGTGAACCATGTCCACGCGACAGAACTGCTTGACTGCAGCACCGTGGTCATGGCCCAGGGTGGCCGCCATGCCGCTCTCGCGGGGACGTTCCTCAGCCACGGCGTCAACGTGGTCAGTTGCGCGGACGGCATGGCCGACGTGCTCGCCCTCGTTGATCTGCAGGAACGCGCTGTTGCGAACGGTGTCGTGCTGGTGCCCGGCGCTGCGACCATGCCGGGGCTCAGCGGCCTGCTCGTGGCGCATGCCGCCCGCGCGTTCGACACGGTGGACGAGGCCCATCTCGCCGTCCACGGAACCGGCGGTCCGGCCTGTGCGCGCAGCCACCACGAGGCACTCTCGGGGTCGTCGATCGGGTGGCATGACGGTGAGTGGCTGCAGCGTCCCGCCGGCAGCGGCCGTGAGCTGTGCTGGTTCCCCGACCCCGTGGGTCCCCGCGACTGCTACCGCTTCGGCACGGCAGAACCGGGCCTCTTGCAGCGCATCACCCCCAGTCTCCAGCGCATCACAGCGCGCGTGTCAGCGACGCGCCGTGACCGAATGACTGCCCGTCTCCCGATGATGTCGCCCCCGCACGCAGAAGGCGGCGTCGGCGGATTGCGCGTCGAGCTGCGCGGCTCCCGCCAGGGGCGTCGCCACGTGGAGGTCGTCGGTATCGCGGACAGGCTTGCCACCGTTGCGGGTGCCGTTGCCGCAGAGGCGGCCCTTGCGGTGAGGACCGGCGCGGTCGGGCCCGGTGTGCGGGTTCTGGGCGAGGTGGACCCGGATGGCAGGGGCCTGCCGAATGCGGACCTGCTGGACGCGGTCCTGTCGCACGGCATCAGCCTGCACCGCTACGTGGGCAACTGACCGCCCCGGGCGGATTCTCAATCATTCTCGCTAGCCTGAGTGCCATGTCTGGCGGACACCCACCCGAGGGCGCATCCCATGCGCACCAGGAGACCACTGACCCCGCCGTGCTCGCCCACGACGTGGCCACGCGCCTCGCGGCTGTGGGCCAGCGCCTGACGGCAACTCGTCGGGCCATCGTGGAGGCCCTGGCCGCCGCCGACCGGCCGTTGTCGATCCCCGAGATCCTCTCCTCCGGGGCGGGGCTGGCACAGTCCTCCGTGTACCGCAATCTCGCGGTGCTGGAGCGCGCCGGGGTGGTGGCCCGGGTCATCACCATGGACGAGTGGGCCCGGTTCGAGCTCAGCGAGGAACTGACCGGCCACCACCATCACCTGGTGTGCAGCAAGTGCGGGGCGGTTGACGACGTGCGGATCCCCGACGACGTGGAGGCGGACCTGGACAGGGCACTCGAGATACTCGCCGTGCGCGCGGGGTTCCTGCTGCAGCACCACCGCCTCGACCTGGTGGGGGTGTGCAGAGCATGCCGCTGAGGATCGCCAGCACCCCGCAGATCCCGGACCTGCTGCCCGGCCGCATCGTGGCGCTGCCCAGCCGCGGCGAGATCTTCGTGCGCCACCACCAGCACCGTGACGCGTCGCGGCCCACCGTGCTGCTGCTGCACGGGTGGACGGCCTCGTGCGACACGCAGTTCTTCACGGCGTACGCCACGCTCGCCGAGGAGTATTCGGTGATCGGTGTGGACCATCGCGGCCACGGGCGCGGCATGCGGCCGAACCGTGCGTTCTCCCTGGAGGACTGCGCCGACGACGCCGCCGCCGTAGTGCGCGCACTGGGTGTCGACAAGGTCGTGACCGTGGGTTACTCCATGGGCGGGCCGGTCAGTTTCCTCGTGCAGAGGCGCCATCCAGAACTCGTCTCCGGCATGGTCTTCCAGGCCACCGCGATGGAGTGGAGCGGCACCGCGCGCGAGCGCACCAGATGGAAGGTGAGCCGTGCGGTGTCACCGCTGTTCCGCCGCCTCGTCACGCCTCGCACGCTGCGCATCGTGGTGCGCCGGGCACTGCCGCGCGGGCACGAACTGTCCGCCTACGCGCCGTGGCTGGTGGGGGAGATCCGCCGCAACGACCCGTGGATGGTGAGCGAGGCAGGGCGTGCGATCTCGACATTCGACGCGCGACCGTGGGCGGGTGCGATCGACGTACCGACGGCAGTCGTTCTGACCACGCGCGACAGGCTCGTGCCGCCGGCGAAGCAGCGGGCCCTCGCGGACACCGTGGGTGCGCACGTGGTGGAACTCCCGGGGGACCACTTCGTCACGCTCGAGCAGCCGCGGGAGTACGCGGACGCTACGCGCCGCGCTGTTGACTCTGTGACTGGTCGCCCTGCTCCCGCTCCGCGGTGAGCTTCTCGAGCAGCTCGGTGATCTGCTCCAGGTGCCCGCGCAGGTCGTCAGTGGTGACCACGTCGGCGAGCGCCAGGCGCACGCCGGCGAGTTCACGTGCCAGGTACTCGGTGTCGGCCTGGGTGCGGGCGGCCATCTGGCGGTCGCGTTCTGCCTGCTCGCGGTCGCGGTCCTCCTGGCGGTTCTGCGCAAGAAGGATGAGCGGCGCGGCATAAGAGGCCTGCAGCGACAGGATGAGCGTGAGGAAGATGAACGGGTACCCGTCGAACTGCAGGGGCTCGAAGAAGTTCACCAGGACCCACGCGGCGACGATGAACGTCTGGAAGATCAGGTAGCGGCCCGTGCCGAGGAAGCGGGCGATTGCCTCGCTGAACTGGCCGAACGCATCCGGGTCGTAGTGGATGCCGATGCGGCGGCGCTGGCGAGGCGCGGTGAGGTCGGCGCGGCGCTTCATGACGCACTCGCCTGTCGCCTGCGCTGGCGCCAGTCGGCGGGCAGCATCCGGTCGAGGACGTCGTCAACGGTGATCGCACCGAGCAGCCTGCCGGCGGTGTCGCACACGCCGACGGCGAGCAGGTTGTAGGAGGCGAGGAACTCCGCCACCTCGCGGTCGGGGAGGTCCGCCGTGACGGTGGGTTCCTTCGCGATGCAGCGGCCGAGCTCCGTGCTCGGCGGCTCGCGCAGCAGGCGCTGCAGGTGCACCACGCCCTGGTACACGCCGGTCGGGGCCTTGAACGGGGGCTGGGTCACGAAGACCTGTGCGGCGATCGACACCAGCCACTCCGGGTCGCGCACCTGAGCGAGCGCCTCCGCGACGGTGGCGGTGGGTCCCATGATGATGATCTCGGGGGTCATCAGCGCGCCGGCCGTGCCCGGCTTGTGGGAGAGCAGCTGGCGCACGACCTCCGCGTCGTCCTCGTCCATGGCGTCCAGCACCTCCGTGCGCTTCTGCGCCGGCATCTCGGCGAGGAGGTCCGTGAGATCGTCGAACTCCATCTCCTCGAGCACGTCCACCAGGCGATCGATGTCGAGGTTCGCGATGAGCGCGAGCTGCTCACTCTCGGGCAGCTCCTCGAGA
The DNA here is from genome assembly GCA_005788205.1 of Actinomycetota bacterium. Taxonomy (GTDB): domain Bacteria; phylum Actinomycetota; class Acidimicrobiia; order Acidimicrobiales; family Ilumatobacteraceae; genus UBA2093. The sequence goes on from SXYT01000074.1 coordinate 4,232, forward strand.
AGGTCGGCGAGACGGTCGTCGTCCATTTCCTTCGCCAGTTGCTGGCGCTGCGCGGCAGGGAGGTTGCGCACGACGGTGGCCACGTCGCTCGGGTGCATGTCACGAAGGCGCGCGGCCTCGGCGGCCATCTCCGTCGCCGCGGCGAACAACCCGGGCAGCCCGTTCCAGTCGACGAGGCGGTAGGAGGCCTTGGCACCGAACTTCGCGCGGCGGGTGAGGCGCACCTTTGCGACCTCCCAGCCGTTCTCGCGCGCGGTCACGGTGGGACGGAGGGCGACGTCGCTCACTGTCTCGTCGCCGGTGCGCGCATCGATGATGTCAGCGCCGAGCAGTCGCTCGCCGTCACGGGGCTTGAACGGGTGCAGGTCGACGTCCCAGGAACGCAGGCGCACGCCGTCGGCGTCAACGGCCGAGATGCGGTTCGCGTTCACGAAGATGCGGCGGCGCTGGCTGGTGGCGACGAAACCGGACACACGCGGGGCAGCACCGAGCCGGCCGGGGATGACCACGATGTCATCAATCCGACCGATCGCCGCACCA
>SXYT01000075.1 GCA_005788205.1 Actinomycetota bacterium
AGCGAGCCGCGTCCATTCGATCGCCCCGTGCTTGGCGTGCAGCACCCACAGGACCATGACCGAGGCAACGACGTACGAGATACCGAAGGCGAGACCGAGGCCGAGCACCTCGTGCCTGTCCACGAGGGTGACGGCAAGCACGATGTTCAGCGCGTTCTGGAAGAGGTTGATGACGAACGGCGTCTTGGTGTCCTCGTGGGCGTAGAAGCCGCGCAGAGCGAAGATGTACACGGAGAACCCCGCGAGACCAACGGCCAGGCCCGCGAGCGCCCGGGCCGTGTTCTCCGAGGCTGAGGAGCTGAAGTGGCCGTGCTCGAGGAGCGTCACGATGATGGGTTTCGACAGGATGACCATTGCAACGGACGACGGGACGGTGAGGATGAGGATCCACCTCACACCAGAGGTGATCCAGTCCCGGAAGCCGGCGGTGTCGGCCGCCCGCACGCGCCGGACGAGCTCTGGCACGAAGGTCGTCGCGATCGAGATCGCGAGCAGGCCGTGCGGGAGGAGGAAGAAGGTGTAGGCCTTCGAGTAGGCGTCCTGGTTGCCACTGCCGGGGCGGGCCAGGTTCTTCACGACGATCAGGGCCACCTGGTTCGTGACGACGTACCCGAACGTCCAGGTCGACAGCTTCACCATTGTGCGCACCGCCGGATGGGAGAAGTCCGGCCTGAAACGGAACGGGATCCCCGCCCGCCTCATGGCGGGGACGAGAACCAGGCCCATGGCCATGACCCCGCCGGTGGCGGACAGGGTGAACAGCCAGAAGAACGCGCGGTCGTTGAAAACGTCCTGCAGTTTCGGGGTGCCGTCCCGCGTGAACGGGATGACGACCAGGAGGGTGATCGTCACCACGTTGGACAGAACGGGCGCCCATGCGGCGGCGAAGAACTTGCGCCGGGAGTTCAGCAGCGCCGAGCCGATGGCGGTGAGACCGTAGAAGAAGATCTGCACCAGGAAGACGCGTGACATCATGGTGCCCGCGCGACGGAACGTCTCCGGATTCACGGCAGGGCTCGGGTGCAGCGAGAACACACGGAAGACCAGTGGAGCGGCGAGCACGGCCAGGACGGTCGCGAGGGCGAGCACTATCAGGGACGCCGAGACGACCGCGTCTGTCGCCTCGTCATCCTCGTCCTCTGCGAAGCGCGTGAAGAGCGGCACGAGACTTGCGGCGAGCAGGCCACCCACCAGCAGTTCGTAGATGCTGTTCGGGCTGTTGTTCGCGCCGTCGAACGCATCGGCGAGGGCTGTCTGGCCGATGATGACCCCGAAGACGACGACACGCAGCAGGCCGGTGAGGCGCGACATCGCAGTGCCGATCGCAACCACGAGCGTGTCCCTGAACATTTCCCCGAGAATACGGCAGCAGCCCTCGCCGCGCACGGGTCATTGGAGTCGTGCACCTCCTGCGCGCATCCCCGATGAGGGGACCGATGCCGGCGCAAAGTAGATTGGGGCGCTTATGAGCAATCGCTTCGAATCTGTGCAGGAAGTCCGCGAAGGGCTGAAGAGGGTCAACTATCTCGCCGACGAGGGCATCGCGGGTGTCGCCTACCTGGCTGACCGCCTGGGCAAGCCGGTGCTCATCGAGGGGCCGGCCGGAACGGGCAAGACACAGCTCGCCAAGTCGGTTGCCGAGCTGACGGGGGCGCGCCTCATCCGTCTGCAGTGCTACGAGGGTCTCGACGAGTCGAAGGCGCTCTACGAGTGGAACTACAAGAAGCAGCTCCTGCGCATCCAGGCCGACAAGGGCTCGGACGGCTGGTCCGAGATCCACGACGACATCTTCGGCAGCGAGTTCCTCCTGACCCGCCCGCTGCTCGAGGCAATCACCGCCGAGGAGCCCGTGGTGCTCCTCATCGACGAGGTCGACCGCGTGGAGGTGGAGACCGAGGCACTGCTCCTCGAGATTCTCTCCGAGTACCAGGTGTCCATCCCGGAGCTCGGCACCATCACCGCCAACCAGATTCCGCTCGTGTTCCTCACCTCGAACAACACGCGCGAACTGTCGGAGGCCCTGAAGCGCCGCTGTCTCTTCCTCCACGTGGACTACCCGCAGCTGGAGCGCGAGAAGGAAATCGTCCTCACGAAGGTGGAGGGAATCACGGACGCGCTTGCCGACCAGATCGCCCGCATCGTGCGCAGCATTCGCCAGCTCGACCTCAAGAAGGCGCCCTCGGTCAGCGAGACGCTCGACTGGGCGCGCACCCTCGTGCTTCTCGGCATCGAGAACATCGACGCCGAGAAGGCCAAGGAGACCCTGCACGTGCTGCTGAAGTACCAGACGGACATCGCAAAGGCAGCCAAGGAACTGTCGAACGACTGACGCACCAGGACTGACGCCGCACCATGCTCGATCTTCTCTCCGGTTTCATCGTGGAACTCCGCAATGCGGGGCTGCCGGTCAGCCTCACGGAGAACCTCGACGCCATGGAGGCGATCATGCACATCCCGCTCGAGGACAGGGAGGCCTTCAAGTACGCCCTCGGCGCGACTCTGGTGAAAAACCACTCCCACTGGCGGTCCTTCGAGACCGTGTTCGAGGTGTACTTCAGCCTGCGCGGACCTGAGTACGCGATCGACGGCACTGGTGAAGGCAACGCCGACCTCGACGAGTTCATGCGCCAGATGCAGAACCTGCAGGGCCAGGGCGAGGGCAAGGGTGGCGGCACGATGGACGGGCTGACGCCCGAGGAGCTCATGAACATCCTCATGAACGCCTTGATGAACGGCGACCAGGCGATGATGCGGGCTCTCGCCAAGCAGGCAGTGCAGAGGTTCGCAGGGATGGAGCCGGGCCGCCCGGTCGGCGGCACGTACTACCTCTACAGGACCCTGCGGAACCTCGATCTTGACGGCATGATCGACAAGTTGATGGAGGCCAGCCGCCAGCAGGTGGGTGGAGAGCTCACCAATCTCGAGGAGCGCCTGGAGCGCGACGAGTACCAGGACAGGATCGAGAAGTTCAAACAGGAGGTGGAAGCAGAGATCCGCCGGCGCCTGGTGGCAGACCGCGGCGCCGAGGCGATGGCGAAGACGCTGCGCAAGCCCCTGCCCGAGGACGTCGAGTTCATGCACGCCAGTCGCGACGAGATGCAGCATCTGAAGAAGGCGCTCCAGCCGTTGACGCGCAAGCTGGCTGCCCGCCTCGCGCGCAAGCGCCGCCACGGCCGCAAGGGACCGCTCGACTTCCGCAACACCGTGCGCCACAGCCTCGCCTACGGCGGCGTGCCCGCTGAGCCGAAGTTCAAGTACCCGCGCCCGGCCAAGCCCGAACTCATCGTGGTCGCGGACATCTCCGGTTCCGTCGCGGCGTTCGCCCGGTTCACCCTGATGCTCGTCTACGCGATCTCGAACCAGTTCTCGAAGGTGCGCGCGTTCGTCTTCATCGACGGGATCGACGAGGTCACCGAGTATTTCAAGAAGACCGAGGACATCAGCGAGGCCATCCACCGCATCAACACCGAGGCCGACGTGATCTGGGTGGACGGCCACAGCGACTACGGCCACGCTTTCGAGGTCTTCTGGGACAAGTGGGGCAAGGAGATCAGCCCGAAGTCCACTGTGATGCTTCTCGGTGACGCGCGGAACAATTACCACGCCTCGCAGTCGTGGGTCGTCAAGGAGATGCGCGCGAAGGCGCGCCACGTCTACTGGCTGAACCCCGAGCCGAAGTCCTACTGGAACACGGGTGACTCCATCGTGGGGGAGTACGGCACGTTCACCGACGGGGTGTACGAGTGCCGCAACCTGCGCCAACTGGAAGCGTTCGTCGAGAAACTCGCCTGACCCCGTGACAGACACCCGTTTGGTCCTCGTCCGTCACGGTGAGTCGTATGCGAACGCCGAGAAGTACATCGGCGGGCTCAGATCGTGCCGAGGCCTCACTGACACGGGGCGCTGGCAGGCCGAGCGCCTGCGGGACCGCCTCCTGCGTGAGGGCGACATGGTTCCCGATGTGCTCGTCAGCAGCTCGTACCCGCGCGCGCTCGAGACCGCACGGATCATCGCCCCTGCGCTCGGGAGCCTCCAGGTCACCGTGGAGCCCGGCTGGGGCGAGCACGACCCGGGACCGGAGTGCGACGGACTCAAGTTCACCGACTTCGTGGAGAAGTTCGGGATGCCCGACTGGGACGGCGACCCGTATGACGTGCTGTACCCGGGGGGCGAGACCAAGGCGGAGTTCGCCGACCGCATCGCCGAGACGTTGCGGCGCACGATGGCTGAGTACTCCGGATGCACCGTCGTGGTGGCGTGCCACGGCGGCACCGTCGACGTGATGCTGCGCATTGCGCTGCACGCTCCGTTGAACGGCAAGTTCGAGATCCACACGGGGAACACGGCGATCACCGAACTCGTGCACCTGAAGGGTAGCAAATGGCGCCTCGTGCGCTACAACGACACTGCCCACCTGGCCGGGGAGTGACGGGTGGACCCGCGCGGCCCTGTCGTGGTCGTGGGTGCCGGCACGGCGGGCTCGGTGGTGGCGCGGACTCTTGCGTCGTCGTGCGGCAGGGACATAATCGTCGTCGAGCCGGGTGGCCATACGGACGACGACAACCCGCGGTTCTTTGACCAGGTCGGTGACGCGACGCTCTGGCCGGGCCTGCCGGTGCCGCAGGCGCGTGCACTGGGCGGCGGCAGTGCTGTGAACGGGATGATCCTGTCGGGGGAGGAGCCGGGATGGCTCGCCGGCCTGACACGCCATGCCAGGCCCGGCGAGGAGGGCAGCGTGGGCAGGCGGCTGCTCGGGCTGGGGGGCAGGCACTCGCGCCTGTGGTGGAACAACGGGCGCTGGAACCCCGCGAGGGCGATGCTCCATGAGGTGGAGGAGGGACGGCTGCGCGTCGTGCGGTCCACTGTTGAGTGCCTGGTGATGCGGGAAGGCCACGCCAGTGCCGTCCTCACCGCTGAGGGGGAGATCGAGTGCGGGCACGTCGTGATGTGCGCCGGTGCCGTCCTCTCGCCACGGGTCCTGCTCGCGTCGGGGCTGCGCGGGGGCATCGGGTCGGGCTTGCAGAACCACCCGACCGTGACCTTCTCCGTTCGTCGACCCGATGCCGACCTCGGCCGCTTCGATGCGTGCGTCGTCCTGGACATGGCCGAGGGGCCGGCAGAGGGGCTAGTCGTGGCGTACGAACGTATGTCTGCCGCTGACGCGTCAACAGGAATGGTCACGCTGTCTCTTCTGAACCCGGTCTCGCGCGGTGCCGTCACGGCTGATGCCGTGGACTTCGCGATGCTGTCAGCGGATCGGGATGCAGGAGGGTTGCTCGCTCTCGTGAGGGGATTCCTTCGCGCTGCGGGCGGGGCGGGCGTGCGGGACTTCCGGGACTCGCTGGGAGCGGATGCGACGGAGGTCCTCTCCATGAAGGATGGGGTGGCCGAGGAGTGGCTCCGCGCGAACGTGCATGCCGTGTCCCACGCAACGTCCTCGTGCGCTGCCGTGACGAACCGCGCCGGGCTCCTCGAGGGCACAGAAAACGTGACCATCGCGGATGCATCGGTGCTTCCGGGCATCCCGCACGAGACCCCTGCCGCGTCTGTCACAATCAGTGCACGACGCATCGCTGCGGCACTGGGAGGGGACCTGTCATGAACTACACGCTCGGCCTGCACGAGGTGGCCCCCGGGACGCATGCCTGGCTCCAGCCGGACGGCGGCTGGGGCTGGTCGAACGCCGGTCTCGTCGTCGGCGACGGCGCGTCTTTGCTCGTCGACACGCTCTTCGACCTCAAGATCACGAAGCGGATGCTCGATGCGATGGCCGTGCACACGTCCTCCGCACCGGTCACCTCGGTCGTGAACACCCACGCGAACGGGGACCACTGCTACGGGAACTGGCTGGTGCGCGACGCGGACATCATCGCGTCGGCGGCAACCGCGCACGAGATGAAGGAGGTGCCGCCTTCGATGCTCGCCGCACTGAACGAGGCGCCGGGCGACATCGGTGACCTCTTCCGGCACTTCTTCGGAGAGTTCGAGTTCGGCGGCATCGAACCCGCCCTCCCCACGACGACGTTCTCCGGGCGGCACTCGTTCGATGTGGGCGGCCGCCGTGTCGACCTCGTGGAGGTGGGCCCGGCCCACACCGCGGGGGACACCATCGTGTTCGTGCCGGATGCCCGCACCGTCTACACCGGCGACATCCTCTTCATCGGGGGAACGCCCATCGTGTGGGCCGGCCCGCTCGACAACTGGATCGCGGCGTGCGACCTCATCAACGCGTCAGACGTCGACACGATCGTGCCGGGCCACGGCCCCGTCACCGACAAGGCCGGCGTCACCGAGGTGCGCGACTACCTGGTCTTCGTGCGCGACGAGGCGACGCAACGTTTCGAGGGCGGCATGGACGCCTGGGACGCCGCGCGCGACATCGCACTTGACGGTTTCGGTCGATGGGGCGAGGCCGGTCGCATCGCCGTCAACGTGGACACCGTGTACCGGTCACTCGACCCGGCCCACCGCAGTCCTGACGTGGTGGAGCAGTTCAGGCGGATGCTCGCCCTGGAGAACCACTGACTGGTGCTCCGGCACTCCACTTGCGCCGCACCACCACCACCCAGCCGCAGAACGCGACCAGGCTGAAGAACGACCACTGGAACACGTACGACCGGTGCGATCCCTCGGACAGTTCGGGGAACGCGACCGGCGCGGGCCAGTCGGCGCCGGCGGGCGGGGTCTCGGTAATCAGCTGCACGTAGAGGGGGAACACGGTTCCGTCGAACTTGCTCGAGATGAGCGGCACGTCGATGCGCTGGAACTCGACAGTGGTCGGGTCTGTCGAGTCCACTGCGCCAAGCCCACTGCGCGTCTGTGTGACCCTCAGGTAGCCGATTGCGGTGACGGGGGCAGAGGGAACAGGACCGTCCGGCTCTGTCGCCAGCGGGACGAACCCGCGGTTGACCAGCACGATCCCGAGCCCGTCGGTGCGCAGGGGCACGAGTTGTTCATGGCCGGCGGTGCCGTTCCTGCTGCGGTTCACGATTGTCACCGCGCCCGAGGTGTCGTAGGTGCCCTGAACCGACACGCGTCGCCACTCGACGGATGACAGGGACCCGCCGCCCGGTCCCGCCAGGCCGGCGAGGGGCACGACGGGTTCCTCGGAGCGCACAGAGACAATGGCGTTGAACGCGCGACGCTCGTCGAGTCGTCGGGCCTGCCACATGGCGAAACTGACCATCAGGGCGACGAGAGCGGCAATGACCACGTGGAGGAGGATCCAACGCGGTCGCAGCAGGCCTCTCAGCACGTGACAACGCTACTCCCGGGTGGCCTTACGGCTACCGTCAGATGCGTGGGGAACAGGGAGTACACGGCGGAGAACCTCGACTCCGCCTTCTTCAGCGAGGTCTTCGGCACCGAGGTGACCGTCGGCGAGCCGGAGCGGATCGGCTCGGGACAGGTGGGAATGAACCTGCGTTTCTCTGCGAGGAGCAGCGATCCGGCGGTGCCCTCGTCGATCGTGACGAAGCTCGCCTCGCCGGACGAGACGAGCCGGGCGACAGGAATGGCCTTGCGCAACTACGAGCGCGAGGTGAAGTTCTACAGGGAGATCCAGCCGACAGTCGACATCCGAGTCCCGCACTGCCATTTCGCCGACTGGAACGAGTCGACCGGCTACTTCGTGCTCGTGATGGAGGACATGGCACCTGCGGAACAGGGCGACCAGATCCTCGGGTGCACGCCGGCAGAGGCCGCAGTCGCGATCGACGAGCTCGCGAGGCTCCACGGCCCGCGGTGGAACGACGAGACGCTGTTCGATGTGGACTGGATGGAGCGACGCGTCTCGCGCGAGGACGGTGAACGTCTCGCCGGGCTCGTGGCCCTGTTCCTGCCCGGCTTCGCGGGCACACTCGGCGAGCGGGTGCAGGAAGAGACGGG